>JAQUWS010000088.1 GCA_028692735.1 Candidatus Altimarinota bacterium | reverse complement strand
AATTATGAATTATAGAAAAAATATTTACTGATTATGATAACAAAGCTACAAGATGATGGATTTTTAAGACATCAGTTGATTGAGTTGAGGTATTATAAAATATATTATACAACAAAAAAATCCTTAAATTTATAAGGATTTTTTTTGTTGTATAAAAAATAAATAAACTTATATAACATAAAAAATTAAAAAAAACAAAAAAAATAAAAAAATGTTAAAAAACATAGACTTTTTAACAAAAACAAGGTGTTTTTTAACATTTTTTTACAACTTATTAACAATTTTGTACACAATTTTTATAACAATACAATATAACAAAATTGAAATTTTAAATTAAAAAACACTATATTAATTTTGTCAAGAAAAAGCGAAAAATTAAGGTGAAGAAAATTTACAAGGTTATAATAAAATTTGTTAAAAATTGAATGTGAAGAATTTGTGAAAATATACCCCCATCAATTGACTTTATGATTTAATAGTATAGAATTTCCAAGTATTTTAAATTTAGATCTTTAACATCTATAATCAATACAAAAACAAAATCCCAAAAGGTTTATATGTTTTTGTACAACTTTGGAAGAAAGTAGAAAATAAAAATGTTTTAGAAATCTAACTCCTAAAACCTATATTCTAAATTCTAAAAACTATTTCCTTTTTTCTCCCAAAGTTGTGCACATACAAACTTTTGGGTTAAGGCTTTAACCGTTTTTCTAGTTTTTTTATAAAAAAGCTAATCACCGTTTAATTTTTAAGCATTTTTTGGATAATTGTTAAAGGTAATCAAAAACTTATTCTTAATCTTTTTATCTTTGATTTTTAATCATTAAATCGTTTTAAAATTAGACAAAAATATTTTATTTTTTAATTAAAGTATACTTTATGAGTAACTTATTTAAAAAAGTTACTTCAGCTAGTATGGCTCTTCTTATAGTTTTTTCTATAGTTAGACCTTTTGCTGGAGTAATGGCTGCATATTCTACATTAGAAGCAGCTAATAAATTAGCTTCTCTTTGAGTTATAGTTGATAATTCAGCTAATCCTGCTAATTACAGATTAGGTGATTCTATAACTAGAGCAGAAATGGCTAAAATAACTATGAAACTTTCTGATGAAACTGTTTCGGATGTTTGTGAAGGAAAATTTTCTGATTTAACTTCTGATAATTGGGCTTGTAAATATGCTGAAGCAGGTTTAGCAAAATGATTTTTTGCTGCTAATGCTACTTTCAGACCAATGGATGTTGTTACTAAAATTGAAGCTTTGAAAATGGTAATGAAAGCTAGAGGAATTGAAAAATCTAGCAATGCTGATTGGAAAGCTGCTTATGTTGAAGCTGCTGTTGAAGCATGAGTAATTGATGCTTCATTTACTGACTACGATGCTGTTGCAACTAGAGGATGGATTTTCCAAAACTCAGTTAATGCAATTGAAGGTGCTTCTGATGAAGGTGATGATCTACTAGGTGATTTACTTGGAGATCTAACTGGTACAGACACTACTGATACTGACACTGGTACTACAACTAATAATAATGGAAATGTTTCTACAACTTCTACATTAACAGTTGAATTAAATCCAGATACTTTAGCTGATGGAACTCAAGTTCCTATGGCATGAGTTGTAAGATTTGCAAAAGTTGATTTTACAGCTGGAACTGAAGATACTTCTGTTAATACAGTTACTCTTGCTAAAAAAACTTTAGCTTCTATTGATTCTTGAGTAAGAGTTTGGTTTGAAAAAGACGGTAGAAGAGTTTCTGGTAAAGCTGCTTTTTCTTCTGATAATACAGCTATCATCTCTTTTGCTCCATCTTATGTAGTAAAAGCTGGTGAAACTGAAACTTTAGATTTATATGTTCAATTAACTGATACTGGTGCTGGTAATGATTACCAATTCTCAGGAACTGTTACTGATGCTTCTACTTTAACTGATGGAAGTTTTGTAACTCCTAAATTAACTACAGCTAGCTATACAGTAGCTCCTATAGTATTTAAAAAATGAGGATCTAATCTAGAATATACTGATTTAAGTTCTGCTGTTGAATTAGGTAAATTTACTGTTCAAAATGCTGATGCAAGTAGTGATACTAGAGATGTTTTATTACAAAATATTACTCTAAGACAAACTTGAGATGCTGATTTATCTAATCTTTCTGATATTTACTTAGAAAGAGATGGTGAAAAAGTATCAACTGATGCTACTACTGATGGTAAATATGTTACTTTTACATTAGATGATACAGTTAGTGATGGTACTACTGCTACTTTCTATATCAAAGGTGAAGTTTCAGCTGTTGATAATAATAGTTGAGATCAATATACTTTTGAATTAAAAAAAGATACAGATTTAAATGCTGTTGAAGTAGAAAACTGATTTAGATGTTCAGTTTATAAAGATTCTCCTATTATTACAGCTAATATTGCATCAAGTGTTGCTTTAAATACTTATACTGTAAAAGGTTCTGATTTAGCTTTTTCTAGAGATGATACTTTAGACTTATCTAAAAACGTTGCTAAATGAACTGATAATGTTACTTTGATGAAATGAACAATCAAAGCATTAACTCCAGTTACTTTAGAAGATCCTACTCTATACTTTAGTATAGGTTGAATTACTACTGCTACATGAGCTAATAACTTATTTAGTACAGTTTACTTTAAAATAGGTTCTACTCTTATGACATGGACTCCTTCTAGTTCTGTTACTGGTGCAGATTGAGCTAAATTTAGCGGTACTGCTACTTTACCAACTGGAGAAACTACTGTTGAAGTTTATGCTAACTTAAAAGATTCAGCAAGTGGATTATTTAAATTTGAAGATTTAAAATTATCTAACTTCACTAATCCTGAATATGTTAGCAATCAAAACACTGTAAGTTCAAGCGTTTCAACTATATCTGGTATAAATGTTACTATTGATAATACTCAATTAACTGCTACTAGAACAGAT
>JAQUWS010000041.1 GCA_028692735.1 Candidatus Altimarinota bacterium | reverse complement strand
GTAAAATTAGATAATAATACACCAACAGTCTCAGCAACAAATTCATCAACAACATGGAGAAAAGCAAATACAACAATAACATTATATGCAACAGATACAGGATGATCATGAATTAGCCAAGCAAGATATAGCTGGAGTAATAATTTAAATTCAACATGTACAAGTTGATGAACTACATACGTAAATGGTACAACAATTATAGATTCAACAGAGTGAGATAAAACATTATATCTATGTTGAATAGATAATGCTTGAAATGTAAATACATGGAGTTGACCTTATAAGTATGATAAAACTTCTCCAACAGTCTCAGCAACAAACTCATCATCAATATGGAGAAAAACAAACACTACAATAACATTATATTCAGCAGATACTGGAGGATCATGACTTAGCCAAGCAAGATATAGCTGGAGTAATAATTTAAATTCAACATGTACAAGTTGATGAACTACATACGTAAATGGTACAACAATTATAGATTCAACAGAGTGAGATAAGACATTATATGTATGTTGAGTAGATAATGCTTGAAATGTAAGTGTATGGAGTGGAATATATAAATATGATAAAACACCTCCCACTGTTTTAGATATTTTATCTATATCACCAAATGATTGAGCTAATCTACTAGCGACAAATTCACAGAATATAAAAATAAATGTTAGTTCAAATTGAGGGGCTCCAATAACTTCAATAAAAATATTTTTTGAAAATTACTCAACAGTTAATACATATAAAACAACAAGTGATGAGTGTGTATCATGATGTAGTGAAAATATTCAAAATGTAGATAATTCAATATCTTGAAATTGAGCTAGACCTTATTATTTAAGAATATCAAAAATATGTGATGAAGCTCAAAATTGTTTGTGAACAGATATTTTATCATCAAATATAAAGACAATACAATATAATGTGTATTCAAATACTCAAAATTTATGAGAGCATAAGGTAACTTTAAATGAATTGGATGATAGTTGAAATTTAGCAGATTGAAAAGAAAGAAAGTTAACTATTTCTTTAAAAGATAATTATTGAAATATTATAATTCCTGCATCATGAATAAACAGAAGAATAGAATTTGTTTTTAATACAGATAACAAATTATTTTTAAATCAATATGACAAAACATGAAATAGTGTCTTCTTAAATACAACAACTGATAAAACTAATTATATAAATAGACTTAGTATCTGAAGTTGATTAAATACAATATTTTCAAATCAAACATCAGTGGATGGAATTTACTCATATTGATTTAAATTTTATACACCAACATCAAACCAAAATAATTGACCTAAATCTGACTCAAGTGCAGAATTTACAATAAATTCTATAAAATTCAACTCAACATGAGATATATGAACAACTACAAATAATACTATTAATTTAAGTAATATATTAACAAAAGTATCACCAATATATTATACAAATATAAAATGAGAAATAGTAGATAACGGATTTTCAGAATGAAGTATACAAACCTGAAGTATAAGTATATCAAAAAACTGATCAAAAGTTACTAGTAACAACAAATTATACATAGAATTTTGAAGTTGAACTACAGATGTAAATGTATATAATCCAAAATTAAATCTATTATATTGAACAAACATATCAGATGTAACAAATAATATTTGAGAATGAAATTGAAATAATATATTATTTAAAAGCTTCTCATCACCAATACAATATGATATATATACAAAACTTTTATTAGAAACTTGAGCAAAAATTAACGATATACAAAATAGTTATTTTTCAACTCACATATCATACGACATAGATTCTCCAAATTGATGATGATATATTACCCCAGTATATAATAGTGATGTATATTGAAAAAATAGTTATTGGGAAGATTTATGATGATTAAATACATATGAATCAGTTGTAAAAATAGTATGAGAAACATATTCTAAGATGTTTAATGAGATTTTAGAATGACAAGAATGAGATGAAGTAAAATTAATTAATTGAACTATATCAAAGTCGTGCATAAGAACAGAAGTAATAAAAAACGCATATAATCTTACAAGATGAGCTACTATTAGTAATTGAACAAATAAAGTAAATAATTTTAATTTTACAGATGATGAAGATTGAACAGAATTACTAAATTGATCATTATTATACTTTTGAAATGAAGCTTGAAATGATGTAACTATAAGTGGATGAAGTGTTGTATGAAACAAGACAATAATAGTAGAATGATGAAATATATATATAACAGGAAATATAAATACTACATGAATAAATAGTATATTATGATTAGTTGCATTAAAAGATGAAAATTGAAATTGATGAAATATATATATAAATCCAAGCGTAAGTTATATAAAAGCAGTAATGTATGCAGATAAATCAGTGGTAAGTTATGATGGAACAAATGAATTATGAACTAATACTCCTTTTAGTGTACTAAAAAATCAATTATATATATATTGAGCATTATTTACTGAGAATACAGTATGATGATCAAGGGCTAATCCTATAAAATGTCCATATTATGTAACAACATGTAATAGTATAGAAGACGCACAAAAATATGATTTAAATTATTTAAGAAGGTATTATATTACAGATACAAACTGAGACTGAACGTTAGATGGTCCAGCATGATGATGAAATTCATATTTTTCGTCAACATCACAATACTACAAATATCCAACAATTATAGAATACAACCCTTTAATACAAACTAATCCTCCAATTGTATTTAAACAAAATAATTTTAATATAGAAAGTTGTTATACATATAATGATACTTCATCAACTTGAGCAACATCATTACCTACATATACAGTAACTTTTAATTGAAATTGATGAATATGATTTACTCCTACTACAAAAAGTATAATAAGTTGAGATACTTTATGATTATTACCAATATGAGCAACAAAAACATGATACAGTTTGAAAGGTTGGTTTACTCAAATAAGTTGATGAGTATCAGTAGTTCCATCAATATTGATAACAAATGATGTAACATATTATGCTCAATGGATAATAAACAATTACATAGTTACATTTAACTGAAATGGGGGGACAGGATTCTCTCCAACAACAAAGACTGTACAATATAATACGAGTATCTGAACTTTACCAACAAATCCAACAAGGGCATGATATACATTTGCATGATGGTATACTCAAGCAAGTTGATGAACAAAGATAACAACATCAACAATAATAACAAGTGATATAACTTTCTATGCTCAGTGGACATCAACATTACCAACATATACAGTTACATTTGATTGAAATTGATGAACTTGACATACTCCAACAACAATATCAGTAGTATCATGAACAACTATATGAACATTACCAAGCAATCCAGCAAAAACATGATATACATTTGTATGATGGTATACTCAAGCAAGTGGATGAACAAAAATAACAACATCAACAACAGTATTATGAAATGCAACAGTTTATGCACAGTGGACAATAAATAGTTATATAGTAACATTTAATTGAAATGGTTGAAGTTGATTTTCACCAACAACAATGTCAGTAGTATCATGATCAGCAATATGAACATTACCAACAAATCCAACAAGAGCATGATATACATTTAATGGATGGTATACAGCATCAACATGATGAACAAAAATAACAACATCAACTATTATTACAGGTAATATTACATATTATGCACAGTGGACAAGTGTTTATGTATTACATGCTTCAAATACTTGTTGAGATTATAATCATGATTGAGAAGAAGAATTGGTTTGGTTAGATAGTAATAGTGTGTATCAAGGAACAGCCGAATTATGTGTTGGTACAAAATGAATCAGATGTGGTTCTTTATGAGAAAAGAATATATCTCAAACAATAATTAGCTATTGAGCACAATGTTGTCCAATTATGGAAGTAGCAATTAATGGTTGGTGTGTGCCATATTCAGATGTATGATGATATTGTTATGCAGATAATCAGTGTAAAGATTGATTAGAATGTTATAATAATCTTTGCAGAATTAAGTAATATTGCATATTATGAACAATACGCAATATATTGAAGCTTTAATTCTCAAGATATTATAGTATGTAGTTGAATTTAAACATGATGATACTTTAATAAGCCTGTAATATATGAACGATTATATTAACATTGAAATTATTATTATCTCTGTTCTTACTGATTTAGTGTAAGATATTTCAAAAATTAACTTTAAACAAACAAAAAAACAATTTCATAATGAAATTGTTTTTTTGTTTTGTTAGAAAAATTTAATCTTATCAGCATTAGGATGTTCTTTAAGTTTTTCTAGAGTTTTACTTTCAATTTGTCTTATTCTTTCTCTAGTAACTCAAAATTCTTTTCAGACTTCTTCAAGTGTATGTACATCTCAACCATCTAACCCAAATCTCATTATAATTATCTTTTTTTCTCTTTGAGTTAAGAAATCAAGCATTTCATATAAATTTTCTTTAAGTAATTTCATATTTGTTTGTTCATCTGGAGATGGATTTTTATCATCTTCTATGAAGTCTCAAAGGGAAGTATCTTCTTCAGATCAAACTGGAGAATCTATACTAAGTATATCTTGGCTAATTCTCATTATTTGTCTTACTTTTCTTATATCCATATCAAGCTCTGTTGCAAGTTCTTCCATAAGCGGTTCACGAGTAAGTTCTTGTGTAAGTCTTCTAAAAGTATGAGTAAATTTGTTTATTGTTTCAATCATATGTACAGGAACTCTTATTGTTCTTGCTTGATCAGCTATTGATCTTGTAACTCATTGTCTAATCCACCAAGTAGCATAAGTAGAAAACTTAAATCATTTACTAGGATCAAATTTATCAACCGCTCTAAAAAGTCATACATTTCATTCTTGAATCAAATCTAAAAGTCAAAGACCTCTTCACATATATTTCTTTGCAATAGATACTACAAGTCTCAAGTTTGCAGCAGCAAGTCTTTTCCTAGCTTCTTGATCTCAGGCAATTACTCTTTTTCATAATTCTATTTCTTCATCTTGAGTTAATAGAGGAACTCTTCAAATTTCATTTAAATACATTCTAATAGAATCATCACTTATCTCAGATAATGAAATAGCAGATTTATCTAACTTAGGATTTTTCTCCAAATCAAAAAGATTATCTTTGTCTAAATTATCAACAATCTCAATTTTTAATTGTAAAAATCTAGTATAGATTTCATCAAGTAAGTCTATATCATCTTCTGCATGAGGAATTGCTGACATTATTTCATCTTGAGTTATTTTTCATTCATATTTTCATTTTTTCATTAACTCTTGAATTTCAAGAGGCATTCAATCAAGTAATTTTGGATCAATAGTAACATCAATAAATTTTTGTAATCATTTTCATATTCTTCTTTTATCTTCATCTCTATCAACAGGAATTTTTTTTCATCATTTATCTTTTTTCTTACTTATAATGAATTCAATATCTTCATCATCTTCATCAAAGTCAAAAAAAGATTCATTTTCATCTAATTCAGATTCATTTTCTGAGTCATTATAATTAAGTTCGTTTTGTTCAACATCAATTGAGTCTAAGTCAACTTCTTCTATTTGATTTCAATTTTTCTTTTTTTCTTTATCTTGTTTTACCATTTTTTATTGTTATAATAAAATAAAAATACTTAAATATAAAAACATTATAACGTATGAATATACATTATAATTACTTATAAATTATTTTTCTATGATTTATTTAAAAGTTAAAAAATTTTTTGTTTGTTACTTTTTATATATGTAAACGCGATTTATTATATAATAAAAATAAGATTTTTCAAATTTATTTAAAAAAATTTGCATTATTAAAAATATTTTATATAATTCACATCACTTAATAAAAATATATAAGAAATATATTGATTTTTTGGGGATGTAGCTCAGTTGGTTTAGAGCGCAGCACTGTCACTGCTGAGGTCGCGGGTTCGAGCCCCGTCATCCCCGCCAGAAAATTAAAATAATAGAATATATGTAGATAGTTAATAAAAGGTTCTAAGCGCTAATAACTAAATTCTAAATAACTAATCTATTTTGGGGTCTTAGCTCAGTTGGCTAGAGCACCTGCCTTGCACGCAGGGGGTCAAGGGTTCGACTCCCTTAGGCTCCACCAAAATAAAAAACAAAAAAGTATTCTAAATTAATTTGAATATAGTTCAAATAATTTATTTTTTTGTTTATATATGTTTTAAATGAATGTTTATCCTTAATTTTAGTCTATGTGATTAAGTAGTAAAAGACCAAGAAGATTAAATTATGCAGTTAATAAAATTGCTGCAAAAAGTTGAAATAAGGTTTCGAATTCAATAAAATCTTATAAGAAATTATTGGAAAGAGTTGAGTTTGAGTGAAAGACTAAGTGGCTTGAAAATGCTTTAAAATTTACTGAAGCAAAATTAAAAAAATACTGAATAAATAAACAAAAAATTTAAAAATTTAATTGTTTACTAATATATTATGCCAAGATTAACTTGAAATGCACATAAAAAACTTAGAAGAGTTTTGAAAAATATAGAAAAGAAAGTAAGAAGAAAAGACTAAAAAGTTTAATTAATTTTTATTTTGTTTTTTAATAAGTTTTAATATAATTTAAATACTTTATTAATTTTATTTTTATAATTATTTTTAATATGGCTTATGATAGATCTAAACCACACTTAAATATAGGTACAATAGGGCACGTAGATCATGGTAAAACTACAACTACTGCTGCTATTTCTGTAGTACTTAATAAAAAATATGGTTGATGAGAATGAGTTAGAGATTTTGCATCTATAGATAATGCTCCAGAAGAAAGAGCAAGAGGTATTACAATCAACACTGCTCATGTTGAATATGAAACAGGTACAAGACATTATGCACATGTTGATTGTCCATGACATGCTGATTACGTTAAAAACATGATTACTTGAGCTGCTCAAATGGATGCTGCTATCCTTATAGTTGCTGCTACTGATGGTCCTATGGCTCAAACTAGAGAACATATATTATTATCTAGACAAGTATGAGTTCCTTATATAGTTGTATACTTGAATAAATGTGATATGGTTGATGATGCTGAAATGTTGGAATTAGTTGAAATGGAAATCAGAGATTTATTAAATAAATATGAATTCCCTGGAGATACTACACCAATTATTAGAGGTTCTTGATTAGTTGCTTTAGAAAATCCAGACGATTATGAAAAAGAATATGGTGCTAAAACTATCTTAGAATTATTTGATGCTATTGAACAATGGGTACCAGTTCCAGAAAGACCACTTGATAAACCATTTTTAATGCCAATTGAAGATGTATTTTCAATTAAAGGTAGAGGTACTGTAGTAACATGAAAAATTGAACAATGAATAATCAAAATTTGAGATGAAGTTGAAGTAGTTGGTATTAAAGATACAAGAAAAACTACTGTTACATGAGTAGAAATGTTCCATAAACAATTAGATCAAGGACAAGCTTGAGATAATGCTTGATTATTATTAAGAGGTATAGAAAGAGATGATGTTGAAAGAGGACAAGTGTTAGCTAAACCAGGAACAATTACTCCACATACTGAATTTGATGCTCAAGTTTATGTACTTACAAAAGATGAATGAGGAAGACATACTCCATTTTTTAAATGATATAAACCACAATTTTATTTTAGAACTACTGATGTTACTGGTGATATTGAATTACCTGCATGAGTTGAAATGGTTATGCCATGAGATAATATTCAAATGCAAGTTAAATTACAATCTCCAATTGCGATGACTGAATGATTAAGATTTGCGATTAGAGAAGGTGGTAGAACTGTTTGATCAGGAGCTGTTGCAAAAATAATAAAATAATATAAATTGAAATCAGGTCTTTTCTTTAAAAAGGAAAGACTTGAGAATTAATCTATATTAAAAAACTTTAATTTTAATAATATTATAATGACTAAGAAGAATTCTCAAAAGATAAGAATAAGTGTAAAATCTTTTGATCATAAGATTTTAGATGAAGCTGTAAAAAAAATAGTAGTTATAGCAAAAGATTCTTGAGCTATTGTTGTATGACCAATCCCTTTACCAACAAAAATAGAAAAAATAACTGTAAATAGATCTACTTTTGTAAATAAAGATGCTAGAGAACAATTTGAAATAAGAAGACACAAAAGAATAATTGATATCCAAGAACCAACACCAAAAACATTAGAAATGTTACAAAATATAAATATTCCTAGTTGAGTAGGAATTGAAATAAAAGCCTAAAATTAGTGAGTAACTAATAACTAATAGCGAATAATTAAAAAAATCTTAACTATTCACTATTCACTATTAACTAATAATTAAAATTATATGTCTAGAATTTGTGAAATAACTTGAAAGAAAACAAGTGTTTGAAATAATAGAAGTCACTCTATGAGAGCAACAAAAAGAAAATTTTATCCAAATCTTTTCTATAAAAATATAAAAGATGCTGAAACTTGAATAGTTTATAGAATAAAAGTTTCTGCTGCTGGAATAAGAACTTTGAAGAAAAAAGGAATAATTTAGTATTCAAATATTATTGAAATGATTAAAAATCATTTCACATATGCCCAGGTGGTGGAATAGGTAGACACGCAGGACTTAAAATCCTGTTCCTTCACTGGAGTGCGGGTTCGATTCCCGCCCTGGGCACCATTTTTTAAAACAAAACAGAAAAAAATTAATAGATAGACTTAGATATAATATCTGAGGAATTGTATTTATAAATAATAGTCTTATAATACAAAATATAAAGTCCAAAGATAAATTTGAATTTTGCATTTTGTATTATAAAAGTAATTTTACATTTAATTCGTATAATTTTTATGTTAAAAATAAGATTAGCAAGAGCTTGAAAGAGAAATTTACCATTTTTTAGAGTAGTTTTAACAGACCATACAAAACCAGCAAAAAGCTGATATAAAGAAATATTAGGTTTTTATAATCCTATATCAAAAGAATTTAAAATTAAAGATGTAGAAAAAGTAAAAAAATATATTTCTACTTGAACTCAATTTTCACCAAGAGTTGAAAAATTAATGAAAGACAATAATATAGCTTTATAATAATAAAAGATATATATATTTTATCATTTATAAAAAAATTAATGAAAGAAGTAGAATTTTTGCAATTTTTACTTGAAAATATGGTTTCAAATCCTGAGGATATAAAAATTGAGAGAAAAGAGGACGAATTATGAGTTTTACTTACTGTTTCAGCAAATAAAGAAGATATGTGAGTAATTATTTGAAAAGGTTGAAACAATATAAATTCAATTAGATCTATTTTAAGATTAGTTTGAATGAAATTAAATAAAAAGATAAACATTAAAGTTTTAGATTAATAAACTAAAAAATATGTTAGTTGATAGTGTATATGCAGCAGATTCGAGTACTTCATCAATTTTTTGAAATACCTTAAATTTATGAGAGTTTTTACTCTTGATAATTTCAGTATTTATATTATTTGCTTCAATAGCTACTATATTGTTTATATTGCGGGGATGAGTTTTAGTTATACTTTCTTGATGAAAAGATGATAAAATTAAACCAGCCATAAATACAATAAGGTATGCTTTTTTTTGACTAGTGGTAATGGTAGCAACTATATTTTTATTCCCAATATTTTGAAGAATTTTGTGAATAGATGTGCAAAGATATGCTGAACCAAAAGCTATATTTTCAAAAATTGAAGAGATTTGAACAAAGATATTTTGAATCAAGTCATCTACAACAACTATAGATAACATAGATTCAATACAAGATGAAGATTTTATAAATTCTCTATAAAAAGTAATATACTAAAAAGAAGATTTAATCTTCTTTTTTTTTACAAAAAAGTTCAAGTATGTTATACTTTAGAAAAATATATAAATAAAAAAACTATATAGATGATTAAACTTAATAACAAAAACAAAGCTTTTACATTAATAGAATTAATAGTAACTATTGTTATATTAGCAATTTTGTGAACAATAGCTTTCATAAGTTTTCAATGATACTCAAGAAATTCAAGAGATAGTGCTAGGATAGCTGATATTAATAGCATAAAAAAGAGTTTAGCAATTTATATAACAGATAAAACATATTATCCAATTCCAGATGATTGAGTAAATATTACATATAGTTGATGAACGATTTGGATTGAGTGAACTATATGAAAAAACGTAATAAGAAATATAGATAAAGTCAGTAAAATTGTTACTGACCCATTAACAGAAAATCAATACACTTATAGTATAACAAGCCCAATGACAGAATATCAAATATGAGCTATATTTGAATGAGCATGATTAAGTATGAATAATACTATAACAAAGAATATATATGCATCAAATTTAAGTAAAACTAGAGCTATGGTAGTATGAACATATAATGAGCATATAGCAAAAGTTAGTACTTGAGGAATAGATTATATTTTAACTATGCCAAGTATAATAGTAACAGATTTAACAAATACTGATATCTGAGAAATAATTGAGAATAAAAAATTAGTATATAATAACTATGCAAATATTCCTCATTCATACAACACTCAATGAAGCCCAATGACTTGATGATTTGATTATATAAATACAAAATTAGTTTTGTATGCGTGAAATTTTTCAGAATTAAATTGAAGTTGAACACTAAGACAAGAATTAATTGCTGAAGTAAAAGATATATATAGTTGAAGTATTCTAAAATCAGACCCATCATATGAAGAAGTTATGAATTTAAATATAAGTGATAAAATTCAAACAAATTTCGTTGCTACAAAATTATTGTGAAAATTAAATGCCCAAGCAACTTGACCCATGATAATAACACAAATTGCGGATTGTGAATGACCTCTATGAACAGGGGCTATATGGAACACCGTTTCTAGCATAACTCAAACACGGAATTGAAGTACATGGTTACCAAGTAGTGCTTCAGTTTATAGTGAAACTTGAAGTACCCAAGAATGTAGATTTAAATGTGAAGATTGAAAAATATGGAATTCTTGAGCTTGAGAATGTCAGTTAGAAACAAACTATTGTGGTTTTGATTGAACTGATTTATTTGATGGAGATTGTTTATTTAGCCCTTAAATATATTATTTAATTATTTTATTTTTTTACATATTTAGATATGAAAAATTATATTACTTTTATAAAAAAACATTTAGAATTAGCATTTAAATGGATTCTAATATGAACATCTCTAACAATATGATTATTGTTATGAGTTGTTACAATAAAGGCCTTTGATTGGAGTGGTATTTCTTCAGTGGAAACAACAACACCATTAACAGCAAATTTATGGAATACTACAATGTCAACTATAACATGAAGTATCCAAACTCTAGAAGACACAATGGTTTCTCTTTCTTGAGATCAAACTATAGCCTGAACAAAAAGTTTTTCTAATCCAGTAGTATGACAAGTCCCTACAGCAACAGACCATCTATCTACAAAAGCATATGTAGACTGAGTAGTAAGTGCAGCATGAGAATCAAACATAATTTTTTCAACCTGTAGTACAACGGACAAAAAACAAATGTTTTATGAATGTGATCCTACACTTGCTGCATGTTCAACTGTATGAGCATACTGTGGATGATGAAAGGTAGCTTGAACTTTATCTTGAAGTCTAATAGTATCAGCACTAAGTGATGAGTGAAAATTTACTTGGGGAACAGCAGATAATGCTAGTGGGTATTGGGTCTCATCTAATCAAGCAATAACATCATGTGAAAACAAAGAAACATTTTGATTTGACGGATGGTCTTTACCAAATACATGAGAATTATATTTACTATACTTAAATAAAGAAGTAATTTGAAATTTTATTTTAAATACTTATTGGTCATCAGATAATAATAGTACTTATGCAAATTGAATTGCATTTAATTCTTGACAGATTTATGATGGTATTTTCGTAAAAGCTCAACAATCTTTTGTTCGTTGTATCCGTAAATACTAATATTAAAAAATTTTATATAATAATTAAAATCTTATGAATAAATATGTAGATCAGTTATTAAAATGATTATTAACTTGAACTTCATTACCGATATGATTATTGCTATGAGTTGCTACAATCAAAGCCTTTGATTGGAGTTGAATATCATCAGTAGATACTACAACTTCATTGACTGCAAATCTATGGAATACTACAATGTCAACTATAACATGAAGTATCCAAACTCTAGAAGATACGATGGTTTCTATTTCTTGAGACCAAACAATAGCTTGAACTAAAAGTTTTTCTAGTCCAATAGTATGACAAGTCCCAACAGCAACAGACCATCTATCTACAAAAGCATATGTAGACTGAGTGGTAAGTGCAGCATGAGAATCAAACATAACTTTTTCAACTTGTAGTACAACAGATATAAGTCAAATATACTATGAGTGTAATAGAGCTAACTCAGCATGCTCGACAGTATGAGCCTATTGTGGTTGATGAAAGGTAGCATGAACTATATCTTGAAGTATAATAGTATCAGCACTAAGTGATGAGGGAAGATTTATGTATGCATATACAACATACTATTATCCTTTATTTCATGCTTTATCATCATGTGAAAACAAAGAAACTTTCTGATTTAATTGACGGTCATTACCAAACATAAATGAATTATTATTACTATATAATAATAAAAATATAATTTGAAATTTTGAATCAAATACAAATACTGAATATTGGAGTTCTACTGATAATGGTTCTTCGAATTATTATATATCCTTTAACAATTGAACTACAACTTCTCAATCACATGGTAATTTAGCGAGTGTTCGTTGTATCCGTAAATACTAAAAATTATGAATAAAAAGATAATAGTTTTAATGATAATCTTATTTGTTTGAATATGATTGATTTTCTCCACAAAATATCAACAAAATTTAAACACTGAAAAGTCTTATCAAACAATTGAGATTTCTTGAAATTCTATGTTTCCACTTTTAGAAAATTGAGACAAAATTAAGTATTTGACTTGATATTACAAAGAAAATAATCCCAAAACTTGAGATATAATAGACTATAATTATGCATGAAAATATAGTTATATAAAACAAATTAAAGCAACTGATAAAGATAACATAGAGATAAAATGAAACAATCTCTATATAAATTGAAAACTTATGAAAAATTCTAATTGAGAAATTTATACTTTTAGTAATAATGAGATAAATGTATTATCACTTTATATAAAAGACTGAAAAATCCCACAAGATAGTTATCTTATATTCTGAGATAATATATGAAATAGCACAGATAGTAGAAAATTTTGAGCAGTATCAAAAAAAGATATTATGTGAAAATTTTTTATAGAATAGATTTATCTAAAATAAAAAGTAAATTTTTTTATTTACTTTTTATTTTTTTTATATATAATACTGTCACCCTAAAAAGGGAGATTTTTTTATTTACAAAAAATCGTTAAAACCTTTATTATTTTAAATATATTTTATGCAAAAAAGAGGTAAAAAATATACAAAAGCTTTAGAGCTTGTAAACAAAGATATAATGTATTCTATAGATGAAGCTATAGAAATGCTTGAAAAAACAAATACTGTTACTTTTGATCCAACAGTTGAAGTTCATTTCAACCTTTCTCTTGATCCAAAATATCAAGATCAAATGATTAGAAGTACTATTACACTTCCAAACTGAACTGGTAGATCAGTAAATATGTGTGTTTTTTCTGATTGAGCAAATGCAGATGAATTAAAAAGATTATGAGCATCAGTTGTATGATGAGAAGAATTGATAGACGATATAGCATCATGAAAAGTATCACCAAATTTTGATGTTTGTGT
>JAQUWS010000087.1 GCA_028692735.1 Candidatus Altimarinota bacterium | reverse complement strand
TTTTTTTATTAATTAATATTTTTATTATAATAATTTATTTAATTAAAAAATCAATTTTATTTGTAGTAAAATAATCCTAACAATAATAAAAATTTACTATTTCCTAATTACTTTTGATAATCAATTATTAACATAAAAATAATCAAAAAGTCCTTGTAACCCTTGAGCTTGTGTTCTTTGTCATCCTCGGGATTGACCTGTGGAGCTATTCACATCATCAATGCACTTTCCTAGATTATCTGGTCAAGCCAGATAATGACAATGATAACAATACTTTCTCAACACTCTCTCAATCTTCTCAAATAATATATCTTTATTTATGCTCATAAAATAACCTGAAATATCAAGTTTAAGCACATAACAATCTTTTGTATAGTTTTCGCTACAACTTCGTATAAACTTACTCACTCTTTTTATTCCTAAACTTGTTCATTTTCACTTTCTGCAACTATAACTATCATATGTAAACTCTTTTTCAAATATTGGTGAGATATAGTTATAAATAAGGCGATGAACTACTCTGTCTCTAAAATCTCATGCAAAAACTTCTCTTTTCACTGGGTGATTTTGTATAAAGTAAATACTTCTTCATACTTCATATTTTCAAGAAAGCAAATCTTCTCATAAATTTATTAGATTTTCTTCTAAATTAAATTCAAAATCTAGTTGATTTAATGTATTTCTTTTATTTTTTCTAGCATCGTAATATGCTTGAAATACATCATATAATAGTTTTTGTTTATTTAACATATTTTTTAGTTTAAAAAATATAAAAAAATCCAAAAAAATAAATTTTGGATTTTAAGGAAAGTATTAAATACTAAGTTAATTTTAACATAGTTCTTAATACACCTAAGACTGAACCCGTTAGCACGATTATTGTTATTGCTAGGATTAATATTGCTAGAATTGAAGTTCAAGTTGTATCCGTTAGTACCATTAGGTGATGATAACCAATAGTTACCGTTACTTCCCTGATTGTTCATAGTACCATTGTTCCGATTACGGTTACCAGCCATAGGCTTTGGTGATTACTTAATTTGTTTATATATTAACAAATATATAAATCTTTTACTACTAGTTTTTAAACTAGTGAATCACTGAACTATATAAGCTCACTTTACAAATCCTTAAATTTGTAAATTCCGGCCAAAAAATTAAATATATTTTTTTATTAACGATATAAAACTTATATTTTCTTCACAACCGTTCAAAAAATAAGAAAAATCTTTTAAAATATAGTAAAACTAAACTTAAAAGATTTTTCTTTTCTATAATGTTTTTCAAATAGTCAAATAGTCGAATTTTAGTTCTTAAAACACCTAAGGCTGAACCCGCCAGCACGGGTACCGTAATAGCTAGGATAAATACTGCTAGAATAGAAGTACAAGTAGCACCCGTTAGCACCATTAGGTGAGCTAGACCAATAGAGGCCGTAAAAACCTCCATTATTGAAAGTACCATTACCCCGAAAACGGTTACCTGCATAAGGCAAGTTAAGTGCTGTTTGCATACTAGATCAATTAGTTCACCATTGTCATGCAGTTACTATTCATGACCATTCTGTTTGTGTTGGTACATGATATCAACTTTCACATGGTCATTGTCACCAACTTGGATCTGTTGACTCTCATGTCTTTGATAACCAATTATAACTGTATGTACTAGAAGCTATAATAAACTTATTCATATATGTTGCATTTCAACTCAAATCTATTCATCCTGCTACATGAGATGTTCAAGTATACAATGTAGTAGTTGTCGTTGGTGTTGCTCATCAATTATAGTCAAATCAATCATTTCTTCACCATTGAAAATGTTTTCATATTGTCAAAGCTCATGTACTTGTTCATGCTACTGTTGCTCATACATTACATGCCGATATTGTATATCATGTTCAATTTCAACTACATACTATTATATCAGGTGAACTACATTCATTTGCAGTTCAATCTCAATATGTTGTTGTTGCTGAAAATGGTGTAGGTGTATTTTGTCATGTACAACTTGTGTATGGATTTGGTGCTACACTACAATCACTTCATGTATATCAATCTATACAAGTATAATAACATGGATTTATATTGTTTGTATTTTGCCGTGATTGATTTGGTTGTGTAGGAGTTCATATCGTATAACTTGCATGTGTGTATGTAGGTTGTGTTGCACATGTGTTTTGTATACAAGCAGTTCATACTACACTGTATCAGCTATCACATGTTACTGTTGGATTTAGATCTTCTGTTTCATTTACTAGTACTCAGTCATTACATCAGATACTTGTTAGTTTGTATACTTGTGTTCAGTTTGATATATTTACTATTTGTGAATTTATGTTTGTTGCTGTTTCAGAGTGGTTTATCGCTGGGATTGAGTAAATATGTGTGTTGTATGTGTAGTTTGAGTTTGCAATACAGTTTGTTGGGGTTCATTTTATACATGTTTTGTATTGGTAGTTTGTATCTCAACTTAGTACTCAGTTATTACATGTTCTATCCTCTGCTCTATCTGTACAATCATAACTTGCTCAAAAAAGTATACTATTTTCTGAGTATGCTGTTATTGTTTGGTTATGTTCTATTGTTTGTCAATCTAGTGTACAACTATTGTATGTTAGAGTTGTTATCTTTCATGAGATTCATCATACATTGTTTGTTATATAGTTGTTTACTAGATTTACTGCCTTGTCCTGTTCTGTTTGTGGATCTATATTTGTTATATCATTGTATGCTTCTTGTTGTCATATAATTGTTCAGTTATATGCTTCTTTTAGGTTTGTTAGGAATGTGATTTTATTTGTGTTACTATCAAAGTCTATTATTGCTCAGCTATATACTATTAATCTTATTGTTTCATAGTTAAATCATCATGTTTGCGTTGTTCATGTTGGATTATATGAGTGTGGTATATTTGTATAGTTATTGTATACTAGTTTCTTTTCTTGTATTATATTTTCTATTGTTGGATTACTTAGGTCTGTTGCTAGTATGCTTGGAACTGCTAGTATATAG
>JAQUWS010000086.1:1823-3094 GCA_028692735.1 Candidatus Altimarinota bacterium | reverse complement strand
TTTTTTTTGAAAGAAATTTTTGTATAATTCGTAATAGTTAGAAAAGATTAATTTAAAACTATGAATGAAATAGAAATAATAAAAAAGTTATCTACTGATAAAGAAGTTTTTTCTATGATAATTGATATGTATGAAAATAAATTATTAAAATATATATTAAAAATCACAGATATAAGTTTGGAAGAAGCTGAAAATCTACTTCAAGAAGTATTTTTAAAAGTATATTTAAATATCTTTGATTATGATGAAAAATTTCCTTTTTCGAGCTGGATTTATCGTATAACACATAATGTAACGATAGATTATTATAGAAAATATGACAAAAAAAGTAAAAAAGTAGATTATGGAGATGATGATGACTTAAAAAATATAATTGAAAATATAGTAGATGAATGAAATAATCCTAGTGAAATCTTTGCTAAAAAAGAGTTAAAAACTTGTGTAAAAAAATCAATTTCTAGCTTACATATCCAGTTTAGAGAAATATTAGTTTTAAAATTTATAGAATGAAAAGATTATAATGAAATAAGTGATATTCTGATGATTCCAGTTTGAACTGTATGAACTTTGATAAACAGATGAAAAAAACAATTAAAAGAAATTATTATAAAAAATAAATGTATTTAAGAAATTAACAGATTAACAAAATACAAATTAACAAATTAGAAAAATGATGAAACAAATAAATTTAAAAATGTTAAAACTTTTTACTATAGCCTAAGCCCTATATCCTAATCACTAATTAATATGACTAGTAAATTAAATAAAGAAATACTTGATAAAATAAATAAAGAGGATTTAAAACCTATTTCAAAATCTTATTTTTCTTGGAAAAATAAATGATTTTGGTTTGGGTTAACAATCACTCTAGTTTTAATATGAATTATTTTTTCCTTTTGTGTAAATGATGCTTTTGATGTGAGAGAAACTATGATGATGTGACATAATTACTGAAGTTTTTTCTTTTATATTCCTGTTTTATTTTGGATAACTATTATTTGATTATTTATATACCTGTGAATTATTGAGTTTAGAAAAACAAAGTATGGGTACAAGACTTCTTTAGCAATTTTGACTACTTATATAATTATTATTTCTTTGGTTTTGTGAACTGTGTTTATTTATTATCCTTATTCAAGACAAATTCATAGAAGTATGGTTGATAATATGCCTTTTTTAACACAATATATTTATAATGAGTCCGCTCGGGATTCACCTGAAAACGGAAGACTTATATGAACTATAAAAGAAGTTGATAGTGAAAAAATTGT
>JAQUWS010000086.1:0-1723 GCA_028692735.1 Candidatus Altimarinota bacterium | reverse complement strand
AGCAAATTTCAGTTAGGTATGTTTTGTGTTTTCTAGATGTACTCACTATAGTTGCTCCCCCTAAGACCCCAATATTTCTAGATGTTTGTTTATTATTCTTGGATTTTTATCTAAGTTTTTTTATTTATGATGATAAAAAATTGTGTTTTCTATTAAAATTTTGTCATTCCGCACTTGATGCGGAATCTTCCTTGTATTGTATCTAAATTGTATATTTAAGTTAAAATCCATTTTCTTATTCTAAAATTTCATAATATAAATCATTTCTATTTATATTTGTTTTATCTATAAGTTCATCTTTCCATTCTCTTTTCCATTTTTTTATCTTTTTCTCTCTATTAATAGCTGTTTCTATATCATCATAAATTTCATAATAAATTAATTTTGTAATATTATATTCTTTACTAAATCAATCAATTAATTTGTTTTTATGTTCATAAATTCTTCTTACTATGTCATTTGTAACTCAAGTATACAAAGTTGTATTATTTGAATTGCTAATTATGTAAACAAAGTATTTATCCATAGTAAAATATAATGAAGATCCCGCATCAAGTGCGGGATGACAGATAAAGATAAAAATAAAATCTAATAATGATAAGTTTTTCCTTGTTTTATGGTTTCGATTCTGTAGAGTTGTTCTAGGAGAATTAGTAGGGCTTCTATGTGAGGAAAAGTCATGGGAGAAAACGAGATTTCAAAATCTATGTGTTTTTTTAGTTCTTTGTAATCAAGTCAGTATGGTCATCATATAATGAAGATTATTTCAGGAAAATTTTGGAATTTGTATTCTACAAAATTTAGAAATTCTTGAGTTGAAAAAGTCTTTCAGGAAATTGAAAGTACTATTTTAAAAGCATTTATTTTAGATAGTTTTTCTATTATTGTTTTTGTTTCTTCTTTGATTACTTCATCTATATTATCTTTTTTGCTTGGTTTAAGTTTCAGTATCTCAACTTTTCTTCAAAGTCTTTTTTTGTATTCTTTTATTGGTTCTTCAAAGTGTTTGAAACTATCGCAGATTGTTATTATTTTTATCATTTTTTCTTAATTAACAATATCAATTCTAATTATCCTGTTGCCAAATCTTGGACTGTTTTCTGTTTCTCTTATGGAAACTATAAAATCAGATGATTCACTGAACTTTTCAAGAACTGACTCAAAAGTTTCTTCTTTTCACTCAATAGAAATAATAGTATATACTCCTTTTATTTGTTCATTAAAATAAACATCTATTTTATCCTCTGTTGATATAGATATGTCATGATTAACAGATTTTACCTTAGCACTATGTTCCAATTTTTCTAAAATCTCTTGAGATGTATTGTCATAGGTTTTACCATAAAAAAAATAATTATATGTTCAATCTAAATTTATAGTTTCTACACAAAAGATATTTTCTATATCAATTTTTACTTTTTGTTCAAATGTAATATTTCAAGCTGTTTTGTTCATAAAAAAATAATCATAAAATATTTTTATGATTATAATTAAAATGATTGTTTTACAAAGTTTTTTATGTTTTTGTCACTATTATGATTGATTATTATCTTCCTTTTGTCATCAATATATTAAATCATATAAAGATTGAATAATACAAGAATTTGGATCATTTAAAATAGCATCAGTATCAGAACATATATTATCTAAAACTCAATCAATACCTTGTACTGATTTTTCCACTTTTTCTTGTCATTGAATTCAAACTTGTTCTATATTGTTT
>JAQUWS010000040.1 GCA_028692735.1 Candidatus Altimarinota bacterium | reverse complement strand
TATTACTATATATTATGTGTATGATATTATAATTAAAATTTAATTTTATGTTTAGTTGAATAGTAGAAAAAAAAGCAGAGATAATTTCTATAGAAAATTGATTATTTACTATAAAAGAAGATACAAAAGAATTATCAATGTGACAAAGTATAGCTCATGACTGAGCCTGTATGACTTTGTGTGAAATTTGAGTTGATTTCTACAAATTTTTTGCGATGGAAGAAACTCTCAAAAGAACCAATTTTTGAACAAAAAAAGTTTGAGATAGTTTCAATGTAGAAAAATCAGTAAGATATGGTGATAGGATGGATTGACACTTTGTAACTGGTCATATAGATACGACTTGAGAAGTTTACAAGATAGATAAAAAAGAAGATAACTCAAAAGTTGTTTATATCAAATTTCCTTGTGAATTCAAAAACTTATTAGTTGAAAAGTGAAGTATCGCAGTCAATTGAGTAAGTTTAACTCTAGTTGAAGTTTGAGATGATTTTTTTAGTATTTCTTTGATTCCATACACTTTAGATATTACAAACCTATGAGAACTTGTGATTTGAAGCATAGTTAATCTAGAATTTGATATTCTATGAAAATATGTAAATAAAAGATGATAATTCATTCTTCATTCCTCTAGAAGGCAGGAATCTATATAAATAGTAAAATACCTTATATAATTACTTTTTAAATTAACCAATATGTCAACATACGAACAAACATTAAAAGATATTACAAATATTCCCAAAAAGATAAAAATAGCTTTTGTTGTAGCAGAATTTAATAAAGAATACACAAGCCAACTTGAACTACTAAATATTTGATACTTAAACAAACAATGATTTAAAAATGTAGAAAGTTATTATGTGCCTTGAGCTTTTGAGATACCTTGAGCAACAAAAAGACTTTTAGCTACAGAAGAATTTGATTTGATAATCACTCTTTGAGCTGTTATCAGATGAGAAACCCCACATTTTGATTATGTATGTAATGAGACTTCAAGATGAATTATGAATTTAACTTTAGAATACGAAACTCCTATTATTTTCTGAGTACTTACTTGCAACACAGAAGAACAAGTTAAAGAAAGAATTAAACCAAACTATGCTATTTCATGACTTAATTTACTAAGTGAAATGTATAAGATTTTTTCAATGTAACAAAAATCATAATTTTGCAAAAATAAAAAACTAAATATAATAAATTAAATTTTATTATTAAATAAAAAAATTATGTCAAGAAAATCAAAAGGGAAATATGAATCAATAACGGATATTCCAAGAGATATAAAAATAGGATTGGTAATTTCAGATTATCATAAACAGTACACATCACAAATAGAAGAATTCAATGTAAACTATTTAAAAGAACAATGATTTAAAGATATAGAAGTTTTTCATCTACCATGATCTTTTGAAATTCCATCTTTTGTAAGTGAATTGGTTGATACAGAAGATTATGATTTGATTATCCCAATTTGAGTAATTATCAAATTAAACTTGCCACATTATGATTATATTTGTGCTGAGATTTTTAGATGACTTATGGATATATCAATTGATGATGAAACACCAATAATTCCTTGAATTATAGTATGTGAAAACGAAAAACAAGTAAAAAAATTATTAAATGAAAATTATGCAGAATACTGACTTAATTTTCTTAAAGAAATACTAAGAACTTTTGATTAAGATGATAAAAACAATAACTTGAAAAGTAATATATTGAAATAAAAATTGATGAAAATTTTTATTTAAAACAGCAAATATTCCTTACACTTGAGAAAAAAATGAAGATTGAGTATATAAAGTAAATGTAAAAATTGAAGATAAAAAATATGCTTGAGTAGGGTCTTATTTAAAAGAAAAATGAGTTTTTGAAACTCATATTTTTGATTTTGAAAAAGATATTTATGACAAAGAAATAAAAGTTTACTTACTCGAAAAAATCAGAGAAAACAAGAGATTTGAAAACTTTGAAGAATTAAAAAAACAAATAGAAAAGGATATAATCTATGCAAAAAACAAAAAAATAAAAGTTATGACTTTTGGTACTTTTGATATATTTCACCCATGACACAAACACTTTTTAAAACAAGCAAGTTTTTACTGAGATACACTCATCACTGTCATTGCAAGAGATAAAAATGTAGAAAAATTTAAGAGAAAACTCCCAAAAAATAATGAAAACATAAGATTAGAAGAAGTAAAAAAATCAGAGATTTCAGACATAGTTGAACTATGAGATTATGAAAATCCTTTTTTATGTATAGAAAATCACAAACCAAATACAATTTGCCTTTGATATGACCAAGAGTGATTTTATGATAAATTAAAGAAAAAAGATGAATTCAAAGATATAGAAATCATAAGACTTGAAGCCTATAAACCAGAGATTTATAAGTCCTCAAAACTGTAAATAACTTGATAAATATAAATAATATGGTATTATATATTTAATATATATTAAAAATAAATATATGAATAATATTAAATATTTAAAATGACAATGATGAACTAAAATCATTGAAATTGATAATAATCTATTGTTACACAAAGTTGTTGATTGATGAAGAAGAATTGTTTGACATTGAATCTGAAATTGAATAGTTATATCAGATTTAAGACAAGAACAAGTTAATAAAATTGTTGATGAGTTTGATAGAAAATCATTTTTACTAGGGACAGATATTTCAGAAGTGGTTGCTTGTATATTATCAATGGATTGAATAAGTGAAGTTAAAGAAAAACCAGCAAATTTGAACTAATGAAAGAAAAAGAATTACTTTCAAAGTAATTCTTTTTCTTTCTCTTCTTTCTTCTTCTTCAAATACTTAACTCAATAAATAAAAAAGAGTCCAAGTCATAGCATAGATAAAAGAAATCAGTAGTATCACATAAGTGGAGCTAGTTGTTGCATAATTTTTAGAGTTAAATAATTATTTAACTCTTATTTTATTGACTACTTCTCAATAATCAATAGAATTTAACAAATATTTTTAAAAATAGTTTATGTCAAATATCACATTTATTACCTGAAATCAAAATAAGGCTGACTATATAGCAAAGTATCTAAATTATCCTCTTGATCATATAAAACTTGAGTTAGATGAATTGCAATCAACTAATCTTTTTGAAATAGTTGAGCATAAAGTTAAACAGGCTTATAATCTCATAAAAAAGCCAGTAGTTGTAGAAGATGTATCTTTAGAATTTGAAGCATTAGGATGATTACCATGACCTTTTATAAGATTTTTTTGTTGAAAAGGCTCCACTTTCTACAATTTGTTCTATGTTAGATAAATTTTCTAGAAATACTACAGCTAGATGTGTAGTAGGATACTATGACTGAGAAAACCTAGAATTATTTGTAGGTTTTATGGATTGAAAAATTGCTACAAAACCATCATGAAATGGTTGATTTTGATTTGATCCTATATTTATTCCTGATTGATATGATATTACAAGAGCTGATATGACAAAAGAAGATGATGAAAAAACATATTTTCAAATAAAACCTTATTATAAATTGAAACAGTATTTAGAAAAGGACATTAATAATAAATAAAATGGATATAGTAAATATAATTATACTTTTTGTTGGTTGAATACTTGCTTGATTATTTGGAGCAAGTGTATGAAGTTGAGGATTGGTAACTATTCCACTACTTTTGTTTGTGTGATTGCCAATTCAGACAACTATTGCAACAAATCGTTTTGGAGCAGTATTTTTAGAGTTTGCTAGTGCATTAAGGTATTATAAAGAGAAGAAATTAAATTTTAAATTGTGACTTGTATTTTGAATAATTGCATCTGTTGGTTCAGTAATCTGAGCTAATATAGTACTTAATATTGATGAAAGGTATCTTAAACTTATTACTGCAGTATTGCTTGTAGTAGTATTTTTGTTTTTAATGTATAAAAGTAAAATTGGTTTAAAAGATAAAAAGATATCAAAAAAGAATTGGATAATTGCTTCAATTTGAGTATTTATATTTTGAATATATGGTTGATTTTTTTGAACATGATTTGGTACTTTTATAATGTTTGTATTTTTGTATTTTTGAATAGATTTTGTTAAAAGTGCGGCGATTAGTAGAGTGGTATGAGTAATTATGTCATTTGTTGCTACAATAGTATTTATGATTAACTGAGCAATTAATTATAAATATGCTGTTTCACTTTGATTATGATTAGCTATTTGATGATGGATATGAGCATGATTATGAGTAAAAATATGAAATAAATATATAAAAATATTGTTTATAAGTATAATTTTGATAACTATATTGAAGCTTTTATATGAATCTTTTATATAATATTTTATAACAAAAATTTATGCCAAAAATAGTAGTTACTCAAAATCTTCATTTACTTCCTAATCAAATTGATAAGCTAAATTTATTATAATTTTTAAATTTAATACTATGCAATACTTAATAATGTGATTTGATTGAAAAGATAATGAGGCATTAAATCGTAGACTTACTGTAAGGCAAGCTCATATAGATATGTGAGAACAGTTATTTAAATCTGGTAATATGTGGTATGGTGCAGCTTTAAGAGATGATGATTGAAAAATGATAGGTTCAGCACTTTTTATGGATTTTGATTCAGAAAAAGATTTACAAAATCGGTTAGATAAAGAACCATACGTAGTCTGAAAAGTTTGGGAAAAAGTAGAAATACATAAATGTAGTACTAGAGATCCATGGCAATACAACAGACCAAAAGAATGGTTTGAGGAAAGAAATAAAAAGTAATATGCAAAAAATATTTTAATGACACCTTATAATATATGAATATTTTTATTACTAACAATATTATTCTATTGACTTGAATTCATAAATCAATAATATTTTAAGAAATTATAAATTATATAAGTTTATGACTATTCAAACGACATTAATTATTTTTATTTCATCAATAATTTCATCATTCTTAAGTTCTATATCATGATGATGAGCTTCAATCATAAGCTTACCAATTTTTTTATTAGCTTGAGTTTCATTACCCCTTTCAATTGCTACACACAAAGTAAGTTCTATGTTTTGGACTCCAATATCTGCTATGAACTATTTAAAATGAAAAAACATTGACTGGAAATTTTTATTAACTTTTGCATTAGTATGATTGATATGAGCATATTTTTGAATTAAAGCAATAATGATAATTGATAATAAAATACTATCAAAAGTAATAGGTATAATAATTTTATTAATTATAATACATAATTATAGGAAGAAAAATTTATGAATAAAAGAAAAAAATATTATATCAACCAAAAAGGAATATTTTTCATATTTTATAGCTCTGATTATGTGATTTTATGAGAGTATATTATGATCAGGTAATTGAGTATTGTTTGCAACATTAACCTTTTATACAAAGGGTTTTGATTTTATTGAAGCTCTTGGTTATTATTTTGCAATTGCATTTTTTTGGGTAACATTCTGAGCAATATTATTGATTAATAAATGATTCTTTGATATAAAAATTATGTTGGCATCAGTGATATGATCAATAATTTGAAGCTATTTTGGTTCAAAATATGCAAAATATAAAGGAAATAAATTTATAAAAAATTTATTTATAATAATATGAACAATACTATCCATAAAACTTTTACTAATGTAAAAGTATATTTTACTTATTACTACAAATATTATGACAAAACTAACATATCTTAACGATACTTATTTATTTGAATCAAATGCAACTTTTATAGAAACAAGAGAAACAGAAAAATGAAAAGCAGTAATTTTAGATGAAACTATTTTCTATCCTCAGTGATGATGACAACCATCAGATAAATGAGAGATTATTTCAGATAATGCAAAATTTGTAGTGACAGATGTTAGATTAGATGAAGAATGAGTTGTTTGGCATTTTTGAAAATTTGATACTTGAGAATTTAAAAAATGAGATAAAGTTCAATTAAAAATTGATAGTGAAATAAGAATTACAAATTCAAAATTACACTCAGCCTGACACTTGATAGATTGTGCAGTTACAAAAATGTGAATTGATAATATAGAACCAACAAAGTGATATCATTTTTCAAATTGACCATATATAGAATACAAATGAGAACTTGAAAATCCTTCTGAAATTATTCCTGAACTTGAAAAAACAGTAAATGAACTAATTCAAGATAACTTATGAGTGGAAGTCAAAAGCTTATCAGTAGAAGAAGCAAAAGAAGAGTGAGTTTATGCTCCAGCTTGAAAAGGGGCTAGAGTTGTAAATTTTTCTTGATTTAAAAAATATTGATGTGGCTGAACTCATATAAATAACACACAAGAAATTTGAAAGATAAATATATTAAAAATCAAATCAAAAAGTTGAATAATAAGAGTTTCTTATAGTGTTGAGTAATATTTTGCATAATTAATAAATCTAAGTAAACTAAAACTATAAAATTATATTATTTTCTTAAATAAATAAATATGAATAAAAAAATATTATCTTTTTTTGTTTTAAGTTGTTTATTTTTATCAAGTTGTGGGTGAAATACAAAAACTACAATAACTGCTGATAATCCACCAGATATCTCAAGTGAACCAGATAAAGTAACAGTATGTAGTGATATATGTCAGAATAAAGTTCAAAATTTATGTCAAGAAGAAATAGCTTCAAATAAAACAGTTTGAACTAGTATGGAAAATAGTATTTTAGATGAGGCTAATTGTCAGCTTATGTGTGAAGCTGATTTTGATGAGAGTATTTATGATTGTTTTTTATGAGCAGATAGTTGTTCTCAATTCTTAGATAAAGCACCATATTGTTTAGAAACAGAATGAGATGAAATAGAAATAAAAGATGGTAATTGATGTGAAACTGCATGTAATAATTATTCAAAATGTACAAGATATACACAATGAACTACTCAAGAGGATTGGCAAGACGCTAAAGAAAGCTGTATGCAAATTTGTCCTTCATGGAGTAGTGAAACAAAAAAATGTGTAGCTAGTACAGAAATTAATTCAGTAATAGATTGTTCTGCACAAACTCAATGTGTAGTTTGAAAACTTAAGTAATACTCTTAGCTCAAACATAAACAAGATAAATTACATAAAATATCAAAAATATAATACCATGCCATCTGTTTAATTTTCATTTATTTGTTGACATATATAAAAACATAAGAAGCAAAGTTGTAACAGTAAGTTCAAAATAAATATAAATTATATCTGAAGGACTTATAAGTATAGGATTGATAAATCAAGTTAGAGAAAGTCATAAAACTATATTTATTATATTTGATCAAATTATATTTCAGACAACTATATCATTTTCTTTTCTTAAACTTGCTGCAATTGATGTAGCTAATTCGGGTAAACTAGTTCAAATAGCAATTATTGTAAGTCAGATTACTGTTTCAGATACTCAAAAAGAAAAAGCAATACTTTTTGCTGCTCTGACTATAACTTCAGCTCATAAAGCCAATCAAATAGTTCATCAAACAATATAAACAATTGATTTAATAGTGGTAAGTCTATGAGAATGTTCTTCCTGATCTTCTCATATATTTTTCATAATTCAAAACGTGTAAGACATAAAAATTACAAAAAATATAAATAATATAGATGAGTCTCAAAATGTTATTACATTTATGTTTGAGTGTGATAGAACTATATCATTTGCAAGAAAAAACAAAGCAAGAGATGTTAGCAAACTATAAGGCGCTTCCTTAAAAACAGTTGAATTTTGAGCTTTTAATGGATAAATAATTGATGATATTCATAAAATAAGTAATATATTTGCAATATTTGATCAAATTATATTTCATAAAGCTAATCAAGTTTCGCTTTTTATTGCTGAAATTGTATTGATAAATATTTCTGGAGCGGAAGTTCAAAAAGCAATTATTGTAAGTCATATTACTAGATTTGAAATACCATATTTTTTTGCAATATTTGTCGATCAGTCAACAAGATAAGAAGCACATTTTATAAGCACAAAAAATCAAACAAGAAGCAAAATATAATCCATAATAAATAAAAAATAAAATTAAAAATATAATTTATTATAAGCTTAAATAAAAATTTTCAAAACTTTTAAGTTGCTTTAAATTTGAAAAAACTCTAAATTCTATTATTATAAATAAATGTAAATTATTATTAAAATAGTAATTATGAAATATATTATAGCGTTATCTTTAGTATTACTTAATTTTTTAAATTGTTTTTGAGATACTACAAATACTGAGACCTGAAATACAACAAAATGTGTTGAAAATAAATATGATTTAGTCTGAAATTATGATTTAAAGGTAAATACTAATTCTACTTTTACAGTTAAAAGTAACACTATATGAGAAAATAATACTGAAATAGAAATAAAAACAGAAGTAAAGAAAGACTGAGAAATTGTAACTCAAAATGAATGAGATAAATTTAATCTATCATTTGAAGGTCCATGAATTTATGATATAAACACTCAAATAAAAGAAAAAACAAATGATTGTGCTTACAATTTATCAAAAAAATTACATATTTATTCAAAAACAATTTCCTATATATCAGACAAAGAAGATTTCAATTTATCTTTTGACAATAATTTTTATAAAAATGATATTTTTTTTAATAAGATATATATAGAAAACAAAAATACAAGTTCTATACAAGATACTTTTTTATCAACAATAACAGATAAATTATATATATTTCAAGATTCAGATTTGATACTGATTAATTCATCAAACTATTTAGATATACTTCAATGATTTGAAAAATTATCAAAAATATATAATGTAAATTTTCCAAATAAAAAAATTTTTATCATCACTGATTCAAGTTTTATAATGTCAAAAAAGATTTTAAGTAGTTTTATAAATAGTATGTGAGTTGTTATTTATACTTTCCCTCCAAACAACGTGTTAAATTTTTTGAATTATGTTTCAACTTGAAAACCTTCTACAGATTTGATAAATGTAAAGGAATATTGAATAAATAAAATATCATTTGATGAATCATCAAGTAAAATCTTATTTTTAACAAATATAATAAACAAACTTATTTCATCAGGTTTTCCAATTTGAATTTTGGGAATTATTTTATCACTTTCAGTTGCAGTAACAGCAATAAATTTTATAAGACAATTTATAGGATTTGCTATATTTAGTTTATATTATCCATTATTTATAGCATTAAGTATATATGTATTTAGCTTTGAACTGACTCTAGTATTGTTGACTTCATCATTTTTATCAGTTTTATTTATGAAAATAATAAATAAAAAAATAAACTTTCTATTAAACACAAAATTATCATTATTTTTCATATTTTATCTAATTTTTACTTTGATAATAATATGAATTTTAAATTCCTATGATTTTATTAATTTTTATGATTTTAAGACTAATCTAATTATTTTCCCATTTTCAATAATCCCAATGGTTATATACAAAGTTTTTTCAGATAACAAAAAAATTTTTTCTTTATCATCTTTATTTTACTTATTTGAATTTGTTTTTGTTTCAGTAACTGCATACCTTATAATAAAATCAAATTTTATTCAAAGTTTGTTATTATCATACACAGAGTTACTTATTGCAATATTTTTAATAAATTTACTAATTTGAAGATTTACTTGATTACAATTATTAGAATATATTCGTTTTATTCCTCTTATAAAAAGACATTTCCAAGAAGAATAATATAAATCTTTTACTGTATTCTTTTATCTTCAATCTTTAGTCTTTAATCTAATTTCCATGCTTGATTTTTGAATACTTTCAATGAATGAAAGAAATTTAAATTATATTAAGAAATTAAACCCAAAATCATCTATTAACCTTGCTGATAATAAAATTGATACAAAAATATTTCTAGAAAATAGATGAGTATGAGTTCCAAAAACTATAGCAATAATATCAAATAAAAAGCAATTATCATCATTTGATTTGAAATCAATAAAAGAAGAATTTTTTGTAGTTAAACCAGTCTTTTGAAGTAAATGACAATGAATTCTAATTGTAAAAAATTTAAAAAACTGAAAATTTAAGATTTGAGATGAAATTGTAGACGAAAACTTTTTGGTAGTTCATATGTTAAATATACTTAACTGAGATTTTTCAATAAATTATTGATATGACAAAATCTTGATAGAAGAAAAATTGATTCCTTGAAACACATTCGAAAAATTTTGTGAACATTGACTAGCTGATATTAGAATCATTGTTTATAATCTTGTTCCAGTTATGGCAATGATAAGAATGCCAACAAAACTAAGTTGATGAAAAGCAAATTTAGCACAATGATGAATTTGATTATGACTTGAAGTTTGAAGTTGAATAGTAAAAACTTTTTATGAAAAATGAAAAATTTATACAAAAAATCTTGAAGAACCATACACTGATTTTTTATGATATGAATTACCTTTCTGGAATGATATATTATTAGCATCATCAAAAGCACAATTCTTTGTTAACCTTTGATATCTAGCTCTTGATTGGGTAATTACCGATAATTGACCAAAAATCCTTGAGATAAATGCAAGAGCATGACTTGAAATACAAAATGTTTGTTTAATCCCATTAAAAAAAAGATTAGACAAAATAAAAGACTTAAAAGTTTCTGACCCTGAAAAATGAGTTGAATTATCAAAAACATTGTTTTCAGAAAAAATTGTATCATCTATTCATAAATCAAAAATTCTCTATCTTTCTCAAAATGCAGAAATTATAAGTGAAAGTTTTAGTGAAGAAATAGTTTTAAAAATAGATATCTCAAAAAATAACAATTTTATTTCAAAAGATTTATATGATGAAATTAATAAGAAAAATTTTATAATAAAAATAAACAATAAAATAGTTTTTGAAAACATAAGGTTTCAAATAGATGATTCTCTTAATAGAGATACAATTATAGTTTGAAAAAACATATTAAAAGATTATTTTATAAAACCAGAAGAAAACTTAAAGAAAAATGAAATATTTTTGCCTAAAAAAGTGAATAAAAATGAGTTAAATATATTAAAAATTATAGATGAAAAAGTGTCATCTCTTGATAGGAAAGTAAGTATTACAAAAGCATTAAAACCGACTAATTTTTTACAAGAATTAGATAGATTTGTAGAATTAAAATGAGATTATAATCCGATTTTTACATATGATTTTTTAAAAGAAGACAGATTTAAAGAATTAGAAGAAGATATAAAAGTATTAAAAGAAACATATTTTAAAAAAGAGTTAGAACTCAAATCAGAATTCTCAAATTTGTTTTTTGATAAAATAGAAGAAATAAACAATAAATTGAACTTAATTAAATCCTACAAAAATGAAAAATATGATAAAATAAAAGAGTACAACAAAAGACTTTTTTGAGATATTGATTATGACTTATTCAAAAAATCAGAAAAAAAACTATGAGTTTTAACAAATGAAAAAGTATTATGAAAAATTCTTGATTTAGATTATGTAGTTTCATATATACAAAATTATCTAGAAAAAAATAATCTATCAAATTGAGTAAAGGTTGTTTTATCAACATCAAATATATCAAGAATCTTAATAAATAGAAGAAAATCAAAAATAGAAGTAAGAGTCTCTGCTGACTGAATTTTTAGAGAAGAAGAATTAGATTGAATCATCGCTCATGAGATATGAATTCATCTTGTAAGGTATCTAAACTGAAGAAAAACATGATGGAATATACTTGAATCTTGAACAGCAAATTATATTGAAACAGAAGAGTGATTAGCTGTTTATAACAGTTTAAAATACTTTCCAGAAAACTATGAAAAAAATGCTATGTACCAAAATTATTACTTAATAGAGATGTCAAAAAACTTAGATTTTAAGGATTTAGCAGAAATTTGTTTTAAATTAAAATGAAATGATTACGTAAAAGTTTTTAAAACCACAACAAGATTTAAGAAGTGAATATTAAATACCAGCATAAAAAATACATGAGCCTTTTTTTCAAAAGATAAGGTTTATTTAGATTGATATATAAAAGTAAAAAATTGGATAGAAAAGTGATGAAATATAGAAAAACTTATGATATGAAAAATAAAACTAGATGATTTAAAATATATTTATTAATAAGAATAGATATTAAGTCAATTCAAATTTTTTTATAAATTTGAGATTTAAAAAAAATTAAAGATAATAACATAGAATATAGAAACTTCCTTGTCATACTCGTGCTTGATATGAGTATCCAGAATATATTAACTAACAACAAAACTTACATTTACTGTCATTCCGGACTAGTTCCGGAATCATAAAAAATTATATTCCTTATAAAAAAACTTACTTTCTAACTCATAATCAATGAAAAACAATAATTTAGAATATAGAATGCAGAATATAGAATTTAAACAAAAACTTCTAAGCCCTAAATTCTATCAACTAAATTCTAATAAACAAGCTTTTACTTTAGTCGAACTAATAGTAGTAATAGTAATCCTAGCAATCCTATGAGCTATAGCATTCATAAGCTTCCAATGATATTCAAGAAATTCAAGAGATAGTGTAAGAATAGCAGATATAAATAGTGCAAAAAAGAGTTTAGAAATCTTTATAACAAAAGCATGATTTTACCCAACACCAGACAATGCAACAAATATAACATATAGCTGAGCCATAGTATGGACAGAAGGTACTCTATGATCAAATGTAATAAAGAACATAGAAACTGTAAGTAAAGTGATAACAGATCCATTAACATCAAATGAATACACATACAGTATAACTAGCAGTAAAACAGAGTATCAAATAGGAGCCATAAGTGAATGAGGATGATTAGCAAATAATCAAACAATATACAATACATATGCAGCAGATCTAAGTAAAACATCTGCAGTAGCAGTAATAAGTTGAAACTATAATGAAAGATATACAAGGGTTCAAAGTTGAACATTAAACTGGATGTTAGCAATACCAAGTATAATAATAACAGATATAACACAAACAGATTTACTTACAATCTTATCAAACAAAAAATTAGTATACAATAGTTACAAAAATATACCACATTCATACAATACACCATTAACATGAAGTTTTAATTATACAAATCAAAATCCATTGATATATAGTTGATCAATGGATACATTGCTAACAGATTTAAACAAAGTAACATTTTTAACTAATCTACAAAATGCATACACTTGAACAATCTTAGCTTGAGAATCAATATATCAAGAATTGATGAGTATAAATCCAAGTACAGATTCAACATGAGCAATAAGCATAGTAAACAACTTGATAAACACAAATGTATGATGAATTAAGCTAAAAAATTATGTATTAAGTACAAATACTTCAACATGAACAAATCAAACAAGCCCATATTCAACATGTGTATCAACTTGATCTATACTTACAGATGCAACAACATATTGAAGTTGTAATAGTCCAGACATAATAATATGTACTTGAGCATGAACTTGATATACAATAGCAGCGTGTAATGTATGAACAAATATTGCATGAACCTGAGCAAGTTCTTACTGAAATTATTTTCAACGGGGAAATAATGGATGAACACCAATTTGAAATAAAACTTTAACACAAACATTAGTAAATACTACATGATATTGACCGTGAAATTATTATAATGATACTGCGTTTATATGATCTTCATCACTAACTCCTCCTTTTGATTGGTCAAGTCCACAAAACAGTAATTTATGGTGAGATATAACAAATACAAATGAATCAAGACAGTGACCATGTTTGGCATGATATCGTTTACCTACACAAACAGAGTTTAATAAAATAATTATAGCAGGTTGATGGGGGACAAGTTGAACAAATATGATGAATGCATTAAAACTTCCTAAATGAGGTCTTCGTGATCGGTCTAGTTGAATCATGCTATGACAAGAATCAATTTGATATTATTGGATGAGTACAGTTTATACTACATGATCATATTTCTTGTACTTAGATGATTCTCAAAGTACATTTGGTATTAATTGAAGAGCATTAGGGATGTTAGTTCGTTGTATAAAAAATTAATATTATTTAATAACTAATTCATAACTCATGAACAAACAAACAAAAGCGTTCACCCTAGTAGAGCTAATAGTAGTAATAGTTATATTAGCAATCCTATGAACTATAGCATTCATAAGCTTCCAATGATATTCAAGAAATTCAAGAGATAGTGTAAGAATAGCAGATATAAACAGTACAAAAAAAAGCCTAGAAATATTTATAACTAAAGCATGATTTTATCCAACTCCAGATAATCCTACAAACATAACATATAGCTGAGCCATAGTATGGACAGAAGGGACTCTATGATCAAATGTAATAAAAAACATACAAAGCTTAAACAAAGTGATAACAGATCCATTAACATCAAATGAATACACATACAGTATAACAAGCAGTAAAACAGAATATCAAATATGAGCGATAAGTG
>JAQUWS010000085.1 GCA_028692735.1 Candidatus Altimarinota bacterium | reverse complement strand
AAGACAATTGAACAAATTGAACAATATGATCTTGTTATAACTATGATTGAACAAACAATACTGCAAACTGTCCTATATGATGAGCAAGTATGGCAAGTAATGTAAGTGCAATCACATTTTTTACAGCCATGCAGTCAGATTTAACAAATGTAAATGGGGATAGTGAAGTAAACAATATATGGTGAAAACTATATACTTGGGCAAATGCTAGTTGAGCATGTCCAAGTTGACGGCATTTACCAAGTGATGCAGAATGGATTACACTAGAAAATTATTTAGCTTGAACAACTTGTAGAACTGCAGATTGACGGCAATGTGATTGACTTGGATGGAAATCAAATGTATCGTATAATCCAGACAGAAAATTAGCAGAGACATTAAAAATCCCTTTAGCTGGTTACCGCAGTACTGATGGGCTTACTTTCTACAATCTTGGAGGCATTGCCTACTTGTGGTCAAGTACCCCTAATAGTATTAATGCATACCGCAGGGACTTGTATCGGAATGATTCTACAGTCCATCGCGTCAGCAATAGTCAGGTGTACGGCTTTAGCGTTCGTTGTTTAAAGGATTAAATTTTTTGATTTTTAATCAAAAAATATTCGTCTCTTTGTTCTCTTTGTCTCTTTAAAAAAATTAATTTTGTTTTTACAAAATTAATTTTTTTATATTAAATTTTAATAAATAAACTATGAAAAAATGTTCATTTGAAAAACTGGATGATTGATTTGTGAATTTGTATGAAGAGGGAATTTTTGTCAGGTGTTTTGAATATAGTGCTATTTTAATTTCAACATTGACCTGATATAAACTTTTTTGAAACATAGATAAAAAAACTTGAAAAATATTTATAGAATGCGCTTTTCCAAAAACCAAAAATTATGAAATTATTAATATATTAGAAAGACAAAAACAAAATATGAGATTAATAAAAAAAGATTGAAATGTAGAACAAACTATATATTGAAATAGTTTAAAAAGAGAAAAAGAAAAACTTATACAAATAAAGAAACAACTTATATATTTTGAATAAAAAAAGATTATGACAACATATGATAATTTACCACTTTATAAAACAAGTTATGATTTGTTATTGCAAATATTTGAAATAGTAAAAAAATTTGAAAAACAATATAAATATACTCTTTGAGATAAAATAAAAAATGAAATAATTGATTTAATAACTTCAGTATATAGAGCAAATTCAAGTTTTGATGAGAGATTGAAAAATATTAAAAAAGCAAGAGAACAAGTAGAAGTTTTAAAGCTTTATGTAAGACTTTCAAAAGACTTAAAAATATTATCAATACAAAAATTTGCAGATCTTAGTGTAAATGTAGAATCTCTTTCAAAACAACTTTTTTCATGGGAAAAAAGTATTTGTAAAAAGTAATTATAAGGCCAGAATTTATATTTTTCTTAAAAATATAAAGTGAGCCTATTAATCCTAGTAATCCACTGAAAGAAATTTTAGTAGTAAAAGATATTATTGTATGTCATTATCTGGCTTGACCAGATAATCTAGAAATATATAATCAACTCATTAATCTTAAAATAAAAATAATGAAAAAATATTATGTATATATTCTTGCAAGTCAAAGAAATTGAACTTTATATATATGAATAACAAATGATTTACTAAGAAGAATCTATGAACATAAAAATAAACTAATAGATTGATTTACAAAAGAATATTGAGTTGATAAATTAGTTTATTTTGAAGAAACTAATGATATAAAAGTAGCTTTACAAAGAGAGAAAAGTTTAAAGAAATGGAATAGAAAATGGAAGTTAAAGTTAATAGAAAAGTTTAATCCAACTTGGCAAGATTTGTACACTGGATTATCCAGTCAGGCTGGATAATGACATATTTTAGTACAAATTTAGAGATTACCTAAGCTTTAGCTGGTAACCGCAATACTGATGGGCTTACTTTCAACAATCTTGGAAACAATGCCAACTTGTGGTCAAGTACCCCTAATAGTATTAATGCATACAACAGGAACTTGAATCGGAATAATTCAACAGTCAATCGCAACAACAATAGTCAGGTGAACGGCTTTAGCGTTCGTTGTTTAAAGGATTATACTAAAAATAACTTGGTATTTAATAAATACTTTACTTAAAATCCAAAAAAAATAAATTTTGGATTTTTTTAATTGTTTTAAACTAAAAAAATATGTTAAATAAGCAAAAACTATTATATGATTTATTTCAAGCATATTACGATGCTCGTAAAAATAAAAGAAACACTTTAAATCAACTAGATTTTGAATTTAATTTAGAAGAAAATCTTATAAATTTATGAGAAGAATTATTTTCTTGAAAGTATGAAGTATGAAGAAGTATTTACTTTATACAAAATCACCCAGTAAAAAGAGAAGTTTTTGCATGAGATTTTAGAGATAGAGTAGTTCATCACCTTATTTATAACTATATATCACCAATATTTGAAAAAGAGTTTATATATGATAGTTATAGTTGCAGAAAGTGAAAATGAACAAGTTTAGGAATAAAAAGAGTGAGTAAGTTTATACGAAGTTGTAGCGAAAATTATACAAAAGATTGTTATGTGCTTAAACTTGATATTTCAGGTTATTTTATGAGTATAAATAAAGATATATTATTTGAGAAGATAGAGAGAGTTTTAAAGAAAAAAGATTGTCATTATCTGGCTTGACCAGATAATCTAGTGAAGAGCAATGATGAGGGGAATAGATCCCCGGGTCAAGCCCGAGGATGACAAGGATTTTTTGATAAATCTTATAAAAAAAATTATCTATAATGATTGCACTAAAAATTCTGTTTTTAGGTGAAAAAGAGGGGATTATATAGGATTACCAAAAAATAAAAGTTTATTTTATGCTAAAAAGTGATGTGGTTTACCTATTTGAAATTTAACAAGTCAACTTTTTTCAAATATTTATTTAAGTGATTTTGATAAATTTATAAAAAAAGATCTAGTTTGTAAATATTATGGTAGATATGTAGATGATTTTATAATAGTTCATCAAAATAAAGAGTTTCTAATTTCAGTTATAGAAAGAACAAAAAAATATTTAAATGACAATCTATGACTAACTCTTCATCCAAATAAGATATATTTACA
>JAQUWS010000084.1 GCA_028692735.1 Candidatus Altimarinota bacterium | reverse complement strand
TATAAAGATCCTGAAACAAGTTCAGGATGACAGAGAAAAGGTGTTATTATTGTCATTCTGAATTTATTTCAGAATCTTTCGTAAAATAGAACTAGAAAATTTATCTGTACTTCGTGATATGGATAATAGGGGGGAATAATCTAAACTAAAAAGATTTGTGGTTATAAAGATCCTGAAACAAGTTCAGGATGACAGAGAAAAGGTGTTATTATTGTCATTCTGAATTTATTTCAGAATCTTTCGTAAAATAGAACTAGAAAATTTATCTGTACTTCGTGATATGGATAATAGGGGGGAATAATCTAAACTAAAAAGATTTGTGGTTATAAAGATCCTGAAACAAGTTCAGGATGACAGAGAAAAGGTGTTATTATTGTCATTCTGAATTTATTTCAGAATCTTTCGTAAAATAGAACTAGAGAATTTATCTGTACTTCGTGATATGGATAATAGGGGGAATAATCTAAACTAAAAAGATTTGTGGTTATAAAGATTCTGAAACAAGTTCAGGATGACAGAGAAAAGGTTTTATTATTGTCATTCTGAATTTATTTCAGAATCTTTTGTAAAATAGAACTAGAAAATTTATCTGTACTTTGTGATATGGATAATAGGGGGAATAATCTAAACTAAAAAGATTTGTGGTTATAAAGATCCTGAAACAAGTTTAGGATGACAACTGAAATGAAATTATTATTTTATCTTTTATTTAATTATTATGCTTCAATTTCCTGATTTTGATGAGAAACAAGTGCTTTTTATAGAAACTTTTGATTACAAAAATATAAATTTTGAAAATGATAATTTGGTTATCAAAGAAAAAGATGTAATCAAAGTAAAAGTTTCTCTTCATAAGATATTTGCTATATTTCTCGTTTGAGAAACTACAATTACAAGTGTACTTATAAGAAAATTTATGGATTTTTGAATTACTGTTGTTTTGATGAAAAAAAATCTATTACCATACTTGGTTATATGAAATGAAACAGAATGAAATTTTTTACTTAGAAAAAAACAGTATGAAAAAACTGATGAAGAGATGCTTGAAATAGCAAAAGATATTATTTTATTAAAAACTAGAAATCAACTTAATTTACTTAAAAATATCAGAGATAAAAGTGAATTATTAAAAAGAGAAATAGAAAAAGCCAAAAATATAATAGAAAAAATCCCTTATACTTCCAATTATGAAAGTTTATTATGATATGAATGAAATGTTTCAAAGATATATTTTTCTAGTTATTTTTCTGAAATATGATGGTATAGAAGAGCTCCAAGAACAAAATGTGATGTAAAAAATTTGCTTTTGGATATAGGGTATACATATCTTTTTCATTATATAGAAGCTCTTCTTAGGTTATATGGATTTGATAACTATTATGGAGTTTATCATCGCACTTGGTATCAAAGGAAATCTTTGGCACTTGATATCATGGAACCTTTTAGAGTTGTAATAGATAAAGCATTATTAAAAGCATATAATTTGAAACAGATAAATGAAAAAGATTTTCATTTAGAGAATTGACAATATGTACTTGATTGGAAATTGAGCAAAAAGTATACAAGTATATTTTTAAAAGAGATTATGTCTTACAAAGATGATATGTTTTATTTTGTAAAAGATTATTACAAATTTTTTATGAAGGGAAGAGAACATTTTCCATCTTTTGAGATAAAGTAATCTATGTTTGTCATCCTGAATTTATTTCAGGATCTTTAATACATTAATAAATTTTATAATTTATGTTTATATTGATTAAAATTGTCATTCCGGACTTGTTCCGGAATCATAATAATGATTATTAGCATTGGCTTCAATAATTATTAACTAAAATATATGCTTATAGTAAGTTATGATATACACAACGATAAACTTAGAACTAAGTTTTGAAAAGTATTAAAGAAGTATTGAAGAAGAATTCAATATAGTGTTTTTGAAATTAAAAATAGTCAAAGGATACTCAATATTTTAATAAGAGAAGTAGATGAAAAATTTGCTCCAAAATTTACATGAGCTGATAGTATTTTGATGATCCCTATTAGTAATGCAGATTCAAACAAAGTTATTAGGTATGGTCAACCTGCTATGGAAGAAGAAGAAATATTGTTTTTGTAATTAATTTGATTATTTTAGTTAATTTGATATAATTAGTTAAATTAATTAATAAATATTTATATTATGAATCATACATTGAAACTATTTAATACATGACAAGTTACATTACCTAAAAGTTGGAGAAATAAATATAATACAAAAGTATTTTTAGCGGAAGAAACTGATAAATGACTTTTGATAAAGCCAATCATAAAGGATGATGTTGTTTATTATGAAAATAAAGAGTGATTTTGAATATATAGTGATAATTGAATAGATCCAGAAAGTATTATTTCAAAAATAAAACAACTTCAAAATGGATAAGATAACTAAATTCTTACTTAAACTTTCATTAAAAGAGAGGGTATTGTTGCTTTCTATAATACAAAAAATAATGTTTTGAAATTTTATATGACTGGATTTGAAAAAGATGGAATGAGAAAACAGTTTATATAGAGTTAGAAAATGAAAAATAAGGATTATCTTTTATAAAGATAGTAATAAAATTAAGATTATTGATATAAATTATAGATGACAGATTTATAAATAATTTTGTTTTTTTGGTATGTTTAAATATAATAAATATAGTTCATTAAAATCAATAATTTTTAAAAAGCAGAAAACTTTTTAAAAGTGGAAGTTATATTGTGTGTTTTAGAAAAAATGTAAACCTTAGTCTTAATATTTATACGATTCTTTGAATAAGCCAAAAGTCATAAATTTGGAAGATAAATTATTTGTATCTTTTAGGCTTATTCTAAGGAAAATCGGAGACTAAAACCCCCAACAAATTTCTACTTTTGTAGATGTATGGTTCAGGTGATAAGTGTTCCAGTGACTAAAACCCCCAACAAATTTCTACTTTTGTAGATTTTTATCTTTGCATTAATAAATATCTGACTAAAACCCCCAACAAATTTCTACTTTTGTAGATAATTCTCCATAGACTCGCTAAGATTATGACTAAAACCCCCAACAAATTTCTACTTTTGTAGATTCAATGACTCCATATAATTCAAACAA
>JAQUWS010000039.1 GCA_028692735.1 Candidatus Altimarinota bacterium | reverse complement strand
CTTGGACATTCTTGATTTACTGGTGAATCTGTATAACTTATTGCGGTCTTTCCATACCATAATGCATTTGTTTCTTTTATTGATAATAGTGATATTACAAAGAGTAATGTAATGTATAGTTTTTTCATAATAAATATAATTTAAATATATATTACTATCTAGAATACTATATTTTATATTTATATTCAATAATCATCCACTATTTTTATTTGACATTTTAAAAAATAGCTGATTAATATTAATCAGCTATTTTTTCTTTTATTATTTTTGCTAACTTCAAAGGATCATGCCTAACTACATCACTTTCATTAATTAAATCAGCATTTATTATCTTATATTTTTTATTTAAAAAATTATGATATTCTTTCATTTTTACTGGTTTTTTTCACTCTTCTATTTTATATTTTTCAACTAATTCATCACTTATATTTCAATCATTTACTATCACATAATCAATAATTTCTCCAGCATATTTTTCTATATTATCAATAAAATCCGGTAATTCATAAGTTGTAGTTTCTCACTTTTTTGTCATTATATTTACAACATAAACAATCTTTGCTTTTGTTTCTTTCAAAACTTCTTTCATCCCAGGAGAAAGTAAATTTGGAACTATACTTGTATAAAAATCTCAAGGTCAAATTATAACTATATCAGATGTCATTATAGATTCTCTAGCCCTAGGATTTAAAATTCAATCTCATCAAACTAAAAAAGCTTCTTTTACATTTTGATCTATATTATGAGTTCTTTCAAAATCATTTTTATCGCTCACATCTATATTTTTTTCTCAAATTATTTTAGTTCAATCATCAAAAATAACCCCCAAATGTACATTTTCTAAAGTTACAGGAATAATCTGTCATTCTGTATCAAACATCTTACAAGCTTCATCTAAACCACTTTCAAAGCTTCATTTTATATCAGCTAAAGCAGTTAAAAGTATATTTCAAATTTTATTTCAACCTATCACTCAACATTCTCATTTAAATTTATATTCAAATAATTTTCTTACAAATCAAGTATCACGAGCCAAAGCAGCAACAGCTCTTCTTATATCTCAAGGAGGTAAAACTCAGTATTTATCTCTTATTTCTCAAGTAGTTCAACCAGAATCAGTCATTGCAATTATAGCTCTCAAATCTCTTTCTTCTTCAGTAAATACTTTTTTTAATCCATACAAAACATTAAAAGTTCCAGATCCTCATCATATAACAGAAATTTTTATTTTATTCATTTCAAAACATTATTTTAAATAAACTCAAAATATTCTAATCTTAAAAAACAAAAGTCAATTTTAATTAGTTATTATATCAGAAAAACTTTCTCAAGAATAAGCTTTCCTTATAGTCTCTATATCATACATTACATATTTATCATCATCCAGGTTATTTATATCAACAAACTTTATTTCACTACACTTATCATCCTCACACCTTTTTATAGTTCAATTATATTTTTCAACATCTAAATATATATCAAAATACACTCTTTCTCACTTCATAACACGATGACAAATATGAATTATTTTTAAATCTTCTTTCTTCACTTCAATTCAAAGTTCTTCCTTAGCTTCTCTAATAGATGCAGTTATATAATCTTCTTCTCATTCAAGATGTCAAGCAGGAATTATCTGAAAATAACCATTTTTAAAATTTGAAATCCTTCTTCATACCAAAACTTCTCATTTTTCATTTTTTATAATCAAATACACTGCAGAATAAAATTCAGGACCTCTCATAATAAATTAATTAATTTTTAAACTATCTTTCTCAATTCCACTCAGCAAAAAATTGCTCTAAATATTTTTCCATAAATATATGCCTTTCTTCAGCTATTTCTTTTCATACTTTAGTTTTCATTTCATCCTTTAATTTCAATAACTTCTCATAAAAATGATTTATAGAAGGACCTCAAGCTTTATAATATTCTTCTTTTGTAATATTTAACAAAGGTTCAACTTCTGGATCATAAATAGGTCTTTTTATCTTTCATCAATATGCAAAAGTTCTTGCTATAGCAATAGCTCATATAGAATCCAATCTATCAGCTTCTTCAACTATCTGAAACTCTATAAATTTATTTATATTTCAAGTCAAACTTTTTCCATATCATAAATTTTCTACTATATAAATAATTTTTTCTTTTTGTTCATTATTTATCTCAAACGAATCTAAAAAGTTAATAACTTTATCTACTTGTTTTTCAGATTCTAAAGCAAAAAATTTATCGTCTGACATTTCATGAAATATTGCTCATAATCAGACAACCAATTCATCTCACTCTTGTTCTCACTCAAAAATTTTTATTGCACTAGCATAAACTCTTTCAAAATGATACAAATCATGAGCAATACATAATCAATCAAATTCTTTTTTTATAAAATTTTTAGCACTATTTATTATTGTTTCATTATGCATAATTATATATTTTATCATTATAAATTTATCCGATATTTTCTTTTTCACCTTGTATTAATCTCTTCAAAAACTCATCAATTTTTTTCAATAACTCTTGCTGATGCAATATTGTCAGTATCACAAGTTATAAGCACTTTATCTATATCTAATCAATTAAATTTTTTTCTTTCAAAATATCTAATACTTTTTTATTGTCAAAAGCTATATCAAGTTTTTCTATTTCTTCAGAAGTAAACCATCCATATCAGTTAAGTTCATCTTCTTTAATTTTTATTTTTCCTTCCCAAGTTCATAAAAATCTATTTAACTTAAATCAATTATTTTCAGAAGTATAAAATAATTCTGAAGGTGTAAATATTAAATCTATTTCTTCTTTCACTTCTCTAATAGCTGCATCAAATAAAGTTTCTCATTCTTCAAGCTTTCATCAAGGAAAAGACCAATAATTTGGAAATGCTTTGGTTTTACTACCTCTTTTAATTAGAAGCACCTGTTTTTTTTCATTATCATTATCTTTTCTCAAGATTAATCCTGATGCTGCAACTTTTAACATAATAATTATTTAATTATACTTATATTTTCTATTAAGGATTCTAATACTCACTCTATATTATTCATTATTTCTTTATTTGTAAATCTAATTACTTTTATTCCTGCACTTTTCAAAAACTCAGTTCTTATTTCATCATATTCAATTGATTCTTCTCCATAATGAGAATCTCAATCTAATTCAATACAAATTTTTAAACTATGACAATAAAAATCTAAAATATATCTTCATAAAGAATACTGCCTCCTAAATTTCAATCAAAAAAATTGTTTATTTCTAACTTTATTCCAAAATACTTCTTCTGGCTTCGTTTGATTTATACGAAGAACTTTTCTTGTTTGTTTAAGGTTTTGTGCATTTTTTACTTTTATTCACATATTTTATTGATTATTAACCCCCACCTAACCTCCCCCTAATAAGGGGAGGAATTATTTTCAATTTTTTTCTTGTTCTATTCACCTCCTTTATAGGGAGGGGTTAGGGGAGGGATTTCAATTATATGAAAGTTAGTCGTGGTTACTTCTCCAAAATTGCTTTAATCCTCCTTACTCATCTACTACTTGCTTCTTCCTTCAAAATCTTAAATTTTCACATACTTCAAGTTAGCTCTACATGAGGACCTCAACAAAGTTCTTTACTAAATACTTCTCAATCATCAGATTTAAAAGTATAAACCTTTACAACATCAGGGTATTTTTCCCAAAAACTTGCTTCAATTGTTGGATCATTTTCAGCATCTTTTTTTGCTACCATTTCCAAAACTACTTTAGCATTTTTTGAAATAGCTTCATTTACATAATCTTCAACTTGTTTAAGTTCTTCTTGCGTAACTTTTTCAGGATGAGTAAAATCAAATCTAAGTCTTTCAGCAGTTATATTGCTTCAAGCTTGATGAATATGAGTTCACAAAACTTTTCTAAGTCAAGCAAGCATCAAGTGGGTTGCACTATGTAAAGAAGTAGTCATCTCACTATTATCAGCAAGTCATCATTTAAATTTTTGTTCACTTCAAGCTCTTGATAATTCTTGATGTTTTTTAAAAGCTTCTTTAAAACCTTCTTCATCTACTTTTAATCATCTTTCTTCTGCTAATTCTTTTGTCATTTCCAAAGGAAAACCATAAGTATCATAAAGTTTAAATGCTTTATCTCAAGAAATAGTCTCTATCTTTTTTCAAGTTCTTTCAAAAGCAATATCAAAACCTTTTATAAGCTTATCAAATTCTTTCAACCCATTTTCCAAAGTACTCAAAAATTGTTTTTCTTCTCTTTCTATTTCATTTATTATTGTTTGTTTATTTTTCTTTACTCCTTCATAGATTTCCTCAAATTTAGAAATAATCTTACTTGCTATTGGTGTCAAAAATTGTCATTTACTTCATAATTTATGTCATTCTCTTATAGCTCTTCTAAGAAGTCTTCTAAGCACATAACCTTGATCTACATTAACAGGAATTACTCAATCAGAAATCATCATAACTGCAGTTCTTGTATGATCAGCGATTATTCTTACTGATTTTTTTGTTTCTTCATTGTACTCTTTTCATAAAGTACTTGTAATTACCTCTATTATATCGCCAAATATATCGCTTTCATAAACAGATGGAACACCTGTCAAAGTTCTTGTTATTCTTTCAAGTCACATACCAGTATCTACATTTTGCATAGCTGCTTTGTTGTAATTATCATTTTCATCTTTTATATATTCCATAAATACATTATTCCAAATCTCCATCCAGTTTTTAGGGTCATTTCAAACAGTACTTCAAACAGGTGGAAATTCTTCACTTCAAACCCGATAAAATATCTCTGTATCTGGTCAACAAGGTCAAGTTTGTCAAGCCGGTCCCCACCAATTATCATCTTTTCAAAGATATGATATATTTGTTATACCAAAACTTTGCCAAATAGAAGCTGATTCATCATCACGAGGAGCATTTTCATCTCATTCAAAAACTGTTACAGCAATTTTTTTAGAATCAATTCATAACCAATCTTTTGAAGTTAAAAACTCATAACTCCAAGCTATACTTTCTTTTTTAAAATAATCTCATAAACTCCAATTTCAAAGCATCTCAAAAAAAGTCAAATGAGTATTATCTCAAACATCATCTATATCTCAAGTTCTTACACATTTTTGATAATTTGCAAGTCTTTTTCAAAGTGGATGATCTTCTCATAAAAGATATGGTACAAGAGGATGCATTCAAGCAGTTGTAAATAAAACTGTTGGATCATTATCAGGCACAACAGGTGCTGAAGGGATTACCTCATGATTTTTTGATTTAAAAAACTCAAGAAATTTTTGTCTTATTTCATTACTAGTTATGTTCATATAGCTTTAAATAAATATTAAAAACACATTAAATTTTATTAAAAAAAAAATTTTTAGCAAATAAAAAAAATACCTGATATCTCAGATATTTTTTACTATAAAAATTAATAAAATCTTTTATGGACGAACAATAAATCTTGTAGAAAGTGACCATGCATGATTTCAAGCTGTTGTAGAAAGTTGCCAAGTACATCCTTGTCATCATAATAAACTAATTTGACTTCACCAATTTGTTCAACTTAAATTAGCTAACCAAATACTTTCAAGATCCGCATAATCATTACTATCAGTTAATAAAGAATTTTGACAAGCTGTCTGATATTCTCATCTGTCAGTATTACTTAAAGAATTTCAATCAGCATCAGTTCAAGCTAAATATCAATTTGCAATATTACTCATTGCACTTGGTAAATGAGATCATGTTTTCTGTGTCCAAGCAATCATATACTTTTGTCTATTCTGATAAGTTTCATTTGTAGGAGCAGCTCATGTCATACTAATAGTAACATCCGTGTTATATTCAGCATATGTTATTTCTTCTGTAGTATTATCAATATGTTTATATGTCATTGTTGTTCATAAATCTTTAACTCAATCTATACAATCAGCTATATATATAGCAGGAATAGCTTGAGGATAAGTTCAAAGGGTTGCTGGAACTAATCAAGTAATCCAATCTATACTTCTTGCTTCTGTATAAGAATTTCAAGTTGTTGATAACCATTTCATTCTTCAAAAAATACTATCTTCAGTTACATAATCACTTGAAGCTGTTCACAAAGGTTTACAATTATAACTTACTTCAGAATCTAGTTTTTTTGTCTGACCTAATCATCAATCAGGATTTCAAGTATCATCTATTGCAGATGCATTCCATCAATAATACCTATCATTTGGATAACTTCACCATCAATTCCATGAAATAGCTCAATTTCATAAAGTTGAATCATTATTCCAATCTCAATACCTTGGTGATATACAAAATCAATTTCATGTTGTTGAACCTATATAAACATCTTTTGTTGAAGTAACCCGTATCCACCCAGCACCAATACATGTTGCTGAAGTAAGCAAAGGAGCAACTGCACAATCTCAAGTAATATTATTAACATTACTTGTCAACGTAGCTGGTCAATTTGTAGTTGTAGTACAACTATATCAAGTTAATGTTGCTAATATATCATTACAAACACTTCAATAATTCCTAGTAACAGAAAAGCTTCCGTTAGAATCTGCAATAACATTACTTCAACAAACTACAATAGTTGATCAAGAAGCAGTAGTTCAAAAGCTTCAACTAACTGTATATGTATTTGCTGTCCATTGGGCATATAAAGTAGTTCATGATGTCAATAGATAACTTATTGCACTACTTCAATCTGAGTTATAGTATTTTGTTCATCCACTTGTTGCACTATAATATCAATTAAATGTATATCATGTTCTTGTTGGCAGTACTGCTATTGTTGGCATACTTGCATTGTATGTTGACGTTACACTTGATGTTCATGCTGTTCATCAGTTTGCATCTAATGTTACAGTATATGTACTAGCGGTCCATTGAGCATATAAGGTAGTTCATGATGTCAATAAATAACTTGTTGCACTACTTCAATCTGAGTTATAGTATTTTGTTCATCAACTTGTTGCTGTATAATATCAATTAAATGTATATCATGTTCTTGTTGGTAATACTGCTATTGTTGGCATACTTGCGTTGTATGTTGATGTTACACTTGTTGTTCATACTGTTCCTCCATTTGCACTTAATGTTACTGTATATGTATTTGCAGTCCACTGAGCATACAATGTAGTTCATGATGTCAGTAAATAACTTATTGCACTACTTCAATCTGAGTTATAATATTTTGTTCAGCCACTTGTTGCACTAAAATATCAATTAAATGTATATCATGTTCTTGTTGGTAATACTGTTATTGTTGGCATACTTGCATTGTATGTTGATGTTACAATTGTTGTTCATGCTGTTCATCCATTTGCATCTAATGTTACCGAGTATGTACTTCATACACATGTTGTCCCATTTGTTATATATCCTGTATTACAAGTTACTACTGCTGTTGTCCCACTTTCTATTGGATTTATTAAACTTCCATCATTACATGTTATACTTGACAATGTATATGTATAAACTCCTGTTGTTTCTGTTACCTCTGATGATATTAAATTTGTTGCGGTTTCTCAATGATTTATAATAGGAATATTATAAGTATGTCAAGCATATATATAACTTCAACTTGCTTCACAATTACTAGGTATTCACTTTACACATGTTTTATATATATATGAGTCATCTCAACTTAATAATCCATTGTTACAAGTTCTTTCTATTGCTCTATCACTACATTCATAACTCGCTCATGATAATATATTGTTTTCACTATATGCTGTTATTGTTTGTCCATGATTTATTGCTTGTCAATCTAAAATACAATCATTATACACTATTGCTGTTTGTGTTCATGTTATTCATCATACATTATATGTTAAATAATTATTCACTAAACTTATTGCACTATTTCAATCACTTACTGGATCTATACTCATCAATTCTGAATAAGCTACATTATCTTCTACAAATGTTCCACTATATGCATTTTGTAAATTTGTTACAAAATCAATTTTATCATTACTTGCTGTTAAATCAATAGTTGCTCCACTAAACACAACTAAATTTGTTGGATTATATTCTAATTCTCATGTTAATGTTCATGTTGGATTATATGAATGTGGAATGTTTCAATAATTATTAAATACCAATATTTTCTTTGGTAATATATTTTCTAATTTTGGATCTGTTATATCTGTTACTACTATACTTGGCATTGCTAGAACTAAATTTGTATTTCATGAATGTACTCTTGTTATCTTTTCATTATAATTTCATTTTATATATGCTACTGCTTTACTTAAATCTGCAGCATATATCTTATCTGTAAATATTGAATTAAGGGCTATTCAACCTACTTCACTTATTGCTCCAATTTGATATTCTGTCCTAGAAGGAGTTATACTATATGTATATTCATTTCATGTTAATGGATCTAATGGTGTTTTACTTACCTTATCTATGTTTTTTAATACTGTATCTCATAATGTTCATTCTATCCATGCTGTTCATCACATATATGTTATATCTTTTGATTTATCAGGATTTGGATAAAATCAAGTATTTACAACAAATAATCACAAACTTTTCTCAACATGATTTATATCTGCTATTCTCTGTGTATCTCTAGCATTTTTACTATATCATTGAAAACTTATAAACGCTATTGTTCATAAAATAGCTAAAATAACAATAGTTACTATTAACTCAACTAATGTAAAACCTTTTTTATTTTGATTATTCATAATATTATTTTTAATAATTACCACCACTATTTTACTATAATAAAAAATTATTATCAATTTTTAACCATTTTTAATAATTTTTTTAAATTGACTTTATGTTATTATTATTAATAAATAATATTATTTTAATATTCTCTTGCAAAAATGAAAAAACTAAATAAACTTACTATTCTGTAAAGTATAACTTTTCTTACTTTTCTAACTTAAAATAACAATGGACAAAGAATTATGTGATATAAAACTTTTTTGAACAACTAATATTTGACCAAAAGGACAAATAGTAATACCAAAAGAATTAAGAGATAGACTTAATCTTAATCCTTGAGACAGTGTATGAATCATTGTAAAAAATGATAAATACATTGGTCTTATTAAAAACCAAGACATAAGAGACCTTATGGAATATTTAAGTTCACTAGATAAATAAATTTAAACTTTAAAAATACAATATATGAAAAAAACTTTAATTTTACTTTTTTTAACATTATTTATTTTTTCTTGCTGAAAAAATAATGATACAGAAACTAATAATTGAAAAAAAGATTTTTCAATACAAACAAAAAATATAAAAGATTTTTGAAATAATTCATTTTTACAAAAAAGTTGAAAAATACAAGGAAAAAATGAAATAACACTATCTTCTCAAGCAATATGAAGAATATGAAAAATATATGTAAAAGAATGAGATAAAGTTGTAGCTTGACAAACTCTTATTGTATTAAATGATACTATTGCAAATTATTGAATAAATCTAGAAAAAGCAAACAATACAATAGAAAAACTTAAAATAAATTACGACTCTACTAAAGTATCCCTTAATAAACAAATTTTTGATAGTGAAATAGCCTTAGAAAAACTTCAAAACAATCTTGAAACACTTAAAAAAACATCTTCAATAGATATCTCTCAAGCTCAAGACAACTTAAATAGTAATGATTATTCTTGAATGGATACGAAATCATCCCTTGAATTACAAAAATTAGATAACAATATAACAAAAAGTGATTTGGATTACAACAACACTCTAACAAACAATAAAGAAACAATTGAAAATTATAAAAATAATATAAAAAAAGAATACTTAACTCAAAAAATATTTTTAAATGATATAACTAATTTTTGAGATAAATTATTTAATATAACTGGATTATATAAAGATGATGCAAAAATGATAGAAGACTATCTATGAGCAAAAAATCAATGACTAAAATCTGAAACTATTCAAGAGTTAAAAACACTATACACAATTAAAGAAAATAAGCTTAAAAACTTAAGTTTTGATAATTTAAGTGACAATGATATATTAAATTACATAAATTTAATTGATACAACTTATAATCAAATTGATACATTTTTAACATCTCTTGAAAAAACATTAAATAACTCTATTATCTCAGTTTGACAATTAAACCAAACTCAAGTTGATTCATATATTACTATTGTAAATACATACGAATCACAATTAACTGTAAATAATAGCAGTTTTACATCTTTTAAAAATTCAGCAACAAGTTTTATAAATACATACAAAAATAATGAAAGTTCTCTGCAAAAACAACTTGAACTTCTAAAAAAAGATAGAGAAATATTTTTAAAAAATTATGATTTATGATCAACTCAATCACAAAATACTCTTGATAAAGTTATATCATCATCTGATGATAATATAAAATCTCTTGAACTACAAATAAAACAAACAGAGGAAACAATAAAAACAAATGAGGAATCAAGAGATTTAACTCTTAAATGAATTGAAAATAGTCTACAAGATGCATATATATCAAAAAATGTAGCAGCAAAAGACTATAATAAACTTACAATCAGTGCTTCAATTGATTGAGTAATAGGAGAAGTAATAGCTGATGAATGACAAGATGTAAACTCTACAACTTCACTATTAACTATAATATCAGATAAAGCATCTGAAGTTGAATTATATTTCAAAGAAAACGAACTATCATATATAAATGTATGAGATAGTGTATTTGCACAAATCTGAGAAAAAAATTTAACCTGAGCAATTTATTCTATATCTTCAGTATCAGATGATTCTCTAAATTACAAAGTATTAGCAGTATTTAATGAAAAAATACAAAATATTTGATGAGTTATAGATGTAAAAATTCCTGTAAAATCAAATTCTATACTATTACCAATAGAAATAGTTAAACTTGTTTGAACAAATAAATGAACAATAAATATATATGAAAATGGGAAAATAGTGCAAAAAGAAATTTTACTATGAAAAATGTATAAAAACAATATTGAATTTTTAAGCTTTCTAGACTGAACAAAAGACACTGAAAATATCAAAATAATAACAACAGATACATCAAATTATGATGAAAATAAATATAATTTGAAACTTGAACAATAAGAAACCATTAAATAGTTAATAATGAATAATTAATAATTTAAGTAGCCAACGCTAGCAATCACATTATTAAAAATTTATAACAATAAACTATTAACAATTATCTATTAACTAATAATTATGTCTAGAATTAAAGAACTCAGAGAAAAAACACTAAAATGATTTTTCTGATTTTGGATAAAACAATATCGTATATCCTACCTAATAATACTTGTAATACTAATAATTTGATTTTTATCTCTACTTAATATCCCAAAAGAATCTAGTCCTTCAATAAAATTTTGAATGATTTCAATTTCAACAAGTTATCCATGAACAAATCCAAATGATATGGATAGTTTAGTAACAGATAAAATTTACAAAGAAATTAAAGATATCAAATGAATAGATAAAATCACTGAGAGTTCATCTCTTTGATTTTCATCAGTTCTATTAACCCTAAAAGCATGAGCTGACACAAAAGAAATTCTTAATGAAGTAAGAAACGATGTAAATAAAGTAATATTACCAACTGATGCAAAAACACCAGTTGTTACTGAAATAGATACTGATACAAAACAAGCTTTTTCTGTTTATCTTTATTCCAATGATAAAAATGCAAGTAAAGAAACACTTATAAATAAAGCCAACATAATAAAAAACAATATAGAAAAAGCTCCAACTATTGATAGTGTAGATTTTGCAAGTTCTAATTTAAAATCTGCTTTATGATCAAGTGCTACAAATTGAAACGAATATGATATAGAAATAGTAATTCCACCAGAAAAATTAAAAAGTTCTTGATTAACAATAGATAGCATTGCTTCAACTATTAAAGCATGGAATAAAGACATCCCTGTTTGAAATTTCTATGTATGAAACAAAAAATATGATTTTCGTATAGAATGAAAATACACTGATTCAATAGCGATGCTTGATATACCTATAGAACTTAATAATTGAAACTTTATAAAATTATGAGATATTGCTAATATTGAAAGGGTATACATTGATAAATCAATAACTTTATTATGAAATGAAAAAATAAATTGATTACCATATGTTTCTTTAGTTGTAAATAAGATAGAATGAACTAGTATTTTTGCAGCATCAAAAGAAGCAAAACAAATTGTTGAAGATACTTTCAAAACAGAGGAATTTAAAAATTTTTGATTTGTATATTGAAATGACATAGCAGACAATATAATGGATGATTACAAAGAACTAGCTAAAGAAGCAATAACTACTCTAAGTTTAGTTTTTATAGCAATGTACTTATTTGTTTGATTTAAAGATTCTCTTTTTGCTACAATTACACTACCATTAGCTTTTCTATCAACTTTTATTATTCTTTACTATGGTTGATTTACACTTAATTTCCTAACTAATTTTTCTTTAATCTTATCATTTTGAATAGCTGTTGATACGATAATAGTAATAGTACAGGCAGCAAGTGCAAAAATGAGAGTATGATATGATCCAGAAACATCAGTAATGCTCGCATTAAAAGAATACGCAATTCCTATAATATCATGAGTTATGTCAACAATCGTAGCATTTGTTCCGATGATGTTTTTACCTTGAGTTATGGGAAAATTTTTAGCATATATTCCAATTACCATATTTTGAGTTTTAGCATGTTGACTAGTTTTAGCATTGACAGTAAATAGTGCTTTATATCTCCTTTTTGTAAAAAAGCAAAAAAAATACGTTCATGATGATACAGCAATTGAATATGCAAGTGATGAAGAAAAAGAGTTATTATACCTAGAAAGAGAATGAAAAGAAGAATTATGATTTGAAACAACTTCATTAAGAGTAAAAGTAATACATAAATGTACTCAGTGGTATAAAAAAACACTATCCTATTACTTACAAAATACTTTTTTAAGAAGAATTTTTATTATCATTCCTGTTATTTTACTTGTATTATCATTTATATTTCTTGCACCACTTGTATGATTTGAATTATTTCCAAGTGCTGATAATAACTATTTAACAGCATCAATTGAGTGAGAAAATTGATTAAAAACAGAAGTAATGTATGATAAGGTAAAGAATTTAGATAAAATACTTTGAAAATACAAAGAAATAAATTATTATACAATTTCTGTAAAAAACAATTCTGTAAGTGTAACAGTACAATTATTTAAAAAAGCTGAAAGAGAAAAATTAAAAGAAAGAAGTGTTTTTGAAATAGAAAAACTTCTTTCAAAAGACTTAGAAATCTATGAAAATATGTGATTAAAGGTGACAACTGAAGCTCTTAAATCATGACCTTGATGAAGTAAGGCTGTATGAATAAAACTTACAACTGAAAAATCAGAACAACTATCAGAACTAATTGACACTGCAAAGATATTTGAAAAAAAATTAAAAACTATTCCTTGAACTAAATCTGTTGAGTTATCTTCACAAGACACTCCTTGACAATTTATATTTACTCTAAGAAAAGATGTCCTTTGAATTTATTGAATTCCACCTGCAGCAGTATATGGCTATATTATACAAATGATGAACTGAATAAATGTATGAGCAATAGAAGATAATTGAAGTGATATGGATATATATATAAAACAAGAAAATTTTAGGGAAGATGTAAATATAGAAGATATATTAAATTCAACCTTTACATATGCTTGAAAAACATATCAGATATGAAATCTAATTGAGTACAACACAAAAAACTCTATAGCCTCTATATCAAGAGAAGATTGAAAAATCATAATAAGTGTAGAAGCAGATTTAGAAAAATGAGTAGATACAGTATGAACTCAAACAAAATTTGAAGATTACGCAAAAACATTTGAATTCCCAAACTGAATTTCATATATGAAATGATGAGAAAATGAAGAAAATAAAGAACTTATTGTAGCCGTACTTTCATCATTTTTCCTAGCAATTATGGTTATATTTACAATACTTACTCTACAGTTTAATAGTTATTCTCAACCTTTAATTATATTGTATTCAGTAATAATGTCATTACCTTTTGTTATGCTATGACTACTTTTAACTTGAAACAGTTTTTCTCTACCTTTTGGTATATGATTTATATCTTTTACATGAATTGCAGTAAATCACTGAATAATTCTTATAGATGCAATAAACATAAATCTAAACAAATGAATGAATTCATTTACTGCCCTAGTAGAAGCATGATCTAGTCGTCTTGAACCGATGACTTTAACAACTTTCACAACAGCTCTATGAATTCTTCCAATTGCTCTAAGAGATCAATTTTGGTCATGAATGGGATTTACTATAATCTTTGGTATAATCTCAGCATCAACGCTTACACTATTTGTATTAAAATGAGTTTACTATGAAGTTTATCTAAAAATGGACAAGAAAAACAAAAGAAAAAAAGTTTAAATTAAAACAAAAAAAGTTCTAGGGAAGTAATCCTAGAACTTTTTTT
>JAQUWS010000038.1:9435-14673 GCA_028692735.1 Candidatus Altimarinota bacterium | reverse complement strand
GAGTTGTTCCTTATTGTCCTCGTTGTACTACACCTCTTTCAAATTTCGAAGTAAATCAAGGTTATAAAGATAAGCAAAGTAAAACTGTAACAGTGAAATTTAAAGTAAAAAATGGAAAAAAAGAAGTTTGTTATAAGGATTCAACTTGAATTGTTGTAAAAAATACTAAATGACAAATCTTACTTTGAAAGAAAAAGTCTAATTGATTGTTTAGTTTTCCATGATGAAAAACAGAAAATTGTGAAACTGCACTAAATTGTATAAAAAGAGAGTTACTTGAAGAAACATGACTTGAATTAAAAAATGAAAAATTATTTTCATGTAATACAAGTTTCAGTAACTGACAAAACTGGAAAGAGTGTGTTTATGAGATGTTTTTAGAAGATGAATCACTAGTAAAAAATCCAGAAGTAGATAAATACGAACATTGGAAATTTTATGATGTAAATGATGCTCTATTAATTGAAGAAAACTTTGAAGTACATTCTTATAATGTATTTAAACAAATTAAATGAGAAAAAGAAATAAGTAAATATCATAAAGATTGAAATAAATATATATTAGCTTGGACTACTACTCCATGGACTTTGTATGCAAATTTATGACTTGCTGTTTGAGAAGATATAGATTATGTGGAATTACTTGATAAAACAAATTGAGATACTTATGTGTTGGCTGAAGCAAAAGTAAAAGATTATTATAAAAAAGAAGAGGATTACGAGATTATGAGAAGGTACAAATGAGTTTGTCTTGTTTGAATACAGTATGAACCGGCTTTTTCTGATTTTGATATACAGATAAATGAAATGTGAAAAGATTTATGACCTTGAATTAAGTTAGGGAAAAATGCTTGGTCAGTAGTTTTGGGGCATCATGTAACAACAGAAACTTGAACTTGAATTGTTCATATAGCTCCAGCATATGGGGAAGACGATTTTATAATCTGAGAAAAAGAAGATTTATGATTTGTTGCTCATATAGATGATTCTTGAAAAACTTATAATTTACTTGATAAAAATGGTAAATTTGTATTTGATTTTAATGAAGAAGTAATTACAGAATTAAAAGAGAAAAAACTATCTATAAGTATCTGAACTATAGTTCACTCATATCCTCACTGTTGGAGATGTGATACACCACTTATCTATAGATGAATTTCTGCTTGGTATGTAGCAGTAGAACAGATAAGAGATAGAATGGTCGCAAATAATGAGAATATAAATTGGGTTCCTGATGTAATTAAACATGGTAGATTTGGTAAATGGATAGAAAATGCTCGTGATTGGAATATCTCAAGGAATAGATATTGGTGATCTGCTATTCCTGTTTGGCAAAGTGAAGATAAAAAAGAAGAAGTGTGTATTTGAAGTATTGATGAGCTTTATGAATTAAATAAGAATTATTCTCAAATCACAAAAGTGATTTTTGTAAGACATTGAAAGACTGATTATAACGGGAAAAAGTTGATGGACTATCAAGATAAAGCTAGATTAACTGATGAAGGGAAAAAACAAGCTGAAAATATCAAAGAAGTATTTAAATGAGAAAAAATAGAAAAGATTTATTGTTCTCCTTTAACTAGATGTGTAGATACTATCACTCCATTATCAAAAGAATTATGAATTGATATAGAGATAGAAAAGGATTTTTGTGAAGTAAATACTTGAGCATTTCAAGACAAAGTTTTGGATAAAGAATGGATAACTGAATTTGATTTTGATGATGTGAAAATAGGGGATTGAGAATCTATAAAAGATACTTATAAAAGAGTAAGTGCTTCTTTTGAAAAAATTATTAAAGAAAATAAATGAAAGACTATTGTTATTTGTTCACACTGAGAACCTTTAGTTTTGATGAAAAAGTTTATAAATGATTTTGATTATAAAAAAGACAAAGCAAAGTATGTTATAGATAACAAATGAGATACAAATTATTTAGTTACTTATGTTTATTCTGAAAGTTTAAGAGAGATAGATTTACATAAACACTTTGTTGATGAGATTTTGGTAACAAACCCAAAAACTTGAAATACTTTAAAAAGAATTCCAGAGGTTTTGGATTGTTGGTTTGAAAGTGGGGCTATGCCTTATGCAAGTAAACATTATCCTTTTGCTTTTGATGATGAGTGTGAATTCAAATTTCCAGCAGAGTTTATTGCTGAGGGACTTGATCAGACAAGAGGTTGGTTTTATACACTTTTGATTTTATGAACTGCTTTGTTCGATAATACTCCATTTTTGAATTGTATAGTTAACTGAATTGTCTTGGCTGAAGATGGAAAAAAGATGAGTAAAAGTTTAAAAAATTATCCTGATCCAAGTCATATATTGGATACTTATGGGGCTGATGCTATGAGATTTTATCTTATGAATTCTCCTGTTGTTGAAGCTCAGGATTTGAGATTTGTTGAAACTTGAGTTGAAGAAGTAGTAAAAAAAGTTATTTTACCACTTTGGAATACTTATAGTTTTTTCACTACTTATGCAAATATAGATAAATTTAAACCTTCAAAAACACATATTTATTATTGTAGACATTGAGAGACTTTTAATAATGCAAAAAAATTAATGAGTTGATGAGATGATGATTCTTTGCTTACTCCAAAGTGAGAAGAACAGGCAAGACTAACTTGAAAAAGATTTAAATTATCTTGATGAAAGATAGATGTAATTATATCATCATCAAAGGATAGAGCTAGAAAGACAGCAGAATTAATAGCTAGTGAAATTTGATATAAATGAGAAATAGTACTTGATGAAAGATTAATTGAGCAAAGAGAATGAATATTTAAGTGAATGACTCATGATGATATAAGAAAATTCGCAAAGGAAAAATATTGAAAAGATATAAAAACATCGTTTGAGACTAGAAAGTTTTTTAAAGATATAGAATATAATAAAATTGAACACATAACAGACTTTAAAGAAAGAGTTTTTAATGCTATAAAAGATATTGAAAACAAATACGCTTGAAAAAATGTACTTGTTGTAGCTCATGCTTGAACTTACAGAGTATTTAATTCATACATAAATAATTTAGAAGATGGTGAAGCATTTTATGGATTAGCAACTATTGATAATGCAAATATATTTAAATTACCAAAAAGTAGGACAAATATACTAGATAAGTGGATAATTTCTGAATTAAATAAACTTATTTTGGATGTATCTACTTGATTAAATAGTTATAAATTAAATGAGGCTGTAAGACCAATTGTGGATTTTATGGATAATTTGACTAATTGGTATATAAGGAGATCTAGAAAAAGATTTTGGAAATCAGAAAATGATAGTGATAAGATAGAAGCTTATGAAACTCTTTATGAAGTACTAGTTGAATTATGTAAAATTTTGGCTCCAGTTATGCCTTTTGTATCTGAGCATATTTATAGAAATCTAACTTGAAAGGAGTCTGTTCATCTTGATATGTTTCCAAAAGTAAATAAATCGTTTATATTAAATAGTTTAAATTCAAGTTTTGATAAAACTGCTAAGTTGATAAATCTAGGTCTTGCTTCTAGAGAAAAATCTAAAATAAGAGTTAGACAACCATTAAGTAGTATAAAAATATCAGAGATTTTGGATGATTATTATATTGAAATGATTAAGGAAGAATTAAATGTAAAAACAGTTACAACTTTTTCTGAGCAGGAAATGCCAAAAAGAATTTGTAAACCAAATGCTAGACTTATATGACCGAAGTATTGAAAAGATGTTAAATTTATAATTGACGAAGCAAAAAATTGAAAATTTGATGAGTTAGAAGATTGAAGAGTTAAAGTTTGAGAGTTTATACTTGAAGTATGAGAGTTTGATATAGAATTTAAAGAAGGTCTTTCTCAATTTGGTGAAGATATATATAATGAATGGTGGATGGAAAGATGATATTGAATGGTAGTTAAACTTAATACAAAACTTACTCCAGAATTATTGGCTGAGTGATATGCTCGTGATTTGGTTAGATATATACAGGAAACTAGAAAAGAAGCTAAATTAGAAGTAGATGATAGAATAGAAATCGTTTTAGAAACTGATAGTTTGGAATTAAAAGATACTATTAGTACTTATAAAACATATATTCAATGAGAAACATTATCAACAATTGTTGATAAGTTAGATAATGGTTTGTTTACTAAAGAAATTGAGATAGAGGACTTTAAAGTTAAAATTGTTTTGAGAAAGGTGTAATATTTATTAGAGTAAGTTTTATATTTTCTTTTTACTTGAAAAAGTAATAAAAGTGTTTAAGGGGGGCAAATCTTCTAGAGATTAAATTGTTATGTTTTGAGAATTGTTTTAAAGCGAAGTTGCGCTATAAAAAATTTCAATTGATACAATATTTAATAATTTTTTATTTATGCAAAATCTGGAAAGTATAATGAGATTTATTTCTGAATGTGAGAAATTAAAAACTACATATAGATATGGAGTAAAAAACGATGGACAAAAAGAGTCTACAGCAGAGCATAGTTGGAGACTTGTTTTAATGGTTTTGTTAATTTGAGAAGAAATTTGAATTAATATAAATTTATTTAAAGCAGTTAAAATAGCTATAGTTCATGATTTAGCAGAAGTAGTAACATGAGATATAGATGCTCATAATACTTATAAAGATAAAGAATTAAAGAAACAAAAGGAAAAAGATGAACTTAGGGCTATGAATTATTTAAAAAATATTATTTGATGAGAATTGTGAGAAGAAGTTTTTAATTGTTGGCAAGAGTATGAAGATTGAGCGACAAAAGAAGCTTTGTTTGTAAAAGCATTGGATAAGATTGAGACATTAAATCAATTTTGTGATGCTTGAATTGATATGTTTGATGAGTTAGAGTTTATAGCTTTATATGCTGATAAACATATAAAAAAAGTTCCAGAATTAAAACCTATTTTGGGAATAACAAAGAAAAATTTGAAAAATGAATATATAAAATGGTGAAAAGATTGGAAAGATGAATGGGATAAGAATTAAAGTTGCAATTATATAATTGTAGATATAATACAAATTCATTTAAAATTAAAAATCAAATTTTATGAAAAAAACAAAGATAATTGCAACTATTTGACCATCAACTAATAGTGAGGAGAAAATAATAGAACTATATAATGCTTGAATAAACATAATTAGGTTTAATTTTTCTCATGCCGATTACAAGTGAGCAAAAATGACTGCAGATTTAATTAAAAAATTGAATTTAGAATGAAAAACTAATCTAAGTTTGCTTTTGGATACAAAATGACC
>JAQUWS010000038.1:3395-9335 GCA_028692735.1 Candidatus Altimarinota bacterium | reverse complement strand
GATTTATGAATTGAAGTTCCAATTGAAAAACTGTCAGTTTATCAAAGGGAAATAGTTGAAAAAAGCAAGGATATGTGAAAATTTGTAATTGTTGCAACTCATTTACTTGAAACTATGATTGAAAATCAGTTTCCAACGAGAGCTGAGACTTCAGATGTTTTTAATAGCGTATTACAACAACCTGATTGTTTGATGCTTTCTTGAGAAACAGCTATTGGTAAATATCCAATAGAGTCAGTTAAAATGATGACAAAGGTAATTAATGAAGCTGAAAAATATGTAACTTATATTCATTGAGATTATTTAAATTATGGATTAAGAGAATCAGATATAGAAAAAAAATTGTTAATTAGAAGTGGTATTTTTATCTGAGAGGACTTAAATGCAAAAGCATTGATTGTATTGACAAAAACCTGAATTTTAGCTCGTTTAGCTTCATTTTTTAGGCCAAAAATAGATGTATACGCTTTTACAAAGTTTGAATCAACAGTTAGAGTTATAAATAGCTTATTTTGAGTTACACCGGTTTTTTTACCAAATCGGAATAGTGAAAATTTTTTGGAAACTATGGAACAAGCTATAAATTATCTTGTTGATAAATGATTTTTAAAGAAATGAGATAGAATTATTGCTATAAATGATTTAAAAAGGAACTGAGAAGATACTTCTGTTATGGAGATAATAAATGTATAGGAAGGAGAATAAAGAATAAAGATTAAAGACAAAAGTAAAATAAAAATTTTTGACAAAAAAACTTGAATTAATTCAAGTTTTTTTGTTTTATATTATTCATCTTATAGCACTTATATTGAAACTATAATTCATTTTTAAACATCATATAATTCAAATATATCAAATTTTTCAATTTATTATGATAGGTTTCATTATGATTGTATAATCTTTTAAAAAGGGAATTATATTTTCTTCTCATATAAAGACACTTACTCATTGTCATATAGGTAGTGATTTTATGAAGTTTACAAAATTTTTTTTATCTTCAAGCATTGCTATTATATTGAAAATTCATTCTCAGATTCTTCAATGGTTTCTTTTTAAAAAATTTCAAATTCAATTATATTCAAGCATTGATTCTTCTTCTATGATGAGAAATGAAATTTCATTTGTGTTTTTTGATAATTCATATATTAGTTTGTGAACAAAATCATTCAAATTTTTTGTGTTAATTCAGTCTGTTTTTGTTTTTTCTTGTAGAAAATAGTCAGGGGTTTGTTGCATAAGATAATTTATAAATGCTCTTAGTCATTTTGTTGTTGGTAATCTTCATGCTGAGTTATATGGTTGATATATAAGATTCATTTCTTCTAAAATTGCCATATCATTTCTAACAGTTGCTGAACTTACTCATAAATTATATTTTTTCAGTAAAGTTTTACTTCATAAAACTTTTCAAGTTTCTAAATACTCTCTTACTATTATACTTAATATATTTATGTTTCTATCAGTTAAGTTAGACATTTTTTGATTTATTAAAGAATAAATTTAATATAAAATATAAACTATCTATTTTTAAAGTCAAGTTTTATTGTTTTAGATTAGCAATCAGTTTAAAAAATTTTTTTTTATTATATATTTTCAATTTTTTAGGTAAAACTTTTTTGTTTTTCATTTAGAGTTGATAAATTCTCATTCTATTACTAATCATTTCTTATCTTTTTTTACTTTTACTAATTTAATGATTTTTTCTGATTTTATTTCTATTGTTTTATATGTATTATTATCATACCAAAAAGGTAACCAGATTCAGTCAGAAGTTTTAAAATCTCAATGTAATACCTTAAAATTATTTTCGAAATTGTTAAATCTTTCTATATTTCAAGTATCATATATAATAAAATAATTATTATCTGTTTGTGATTTTATCATCGGAGTTTTAAATTCATCATTTTCTTTCCAAAATGGAATCCATTTGTTATTTATGGTTTTTATATTTCAACTAATAATTTTTCATTTTGAGTCTTTATTTAATTTTCAGACTGATTTTATATGATATCAATTAATTTGTCTTATTATGGTATAATTTGATCAATCTAATTCAAAAGGAAGCCAATTCCAATCTTTATCAAGAAATATTCATGATAATACTTCTCATTCATTTAGAGAAGATTTTTTTAGGTTTTTGTTTTTTCTTTTATCAATTTTTCTTTCAATGTTTATTAATGTTGTTAATTCTTCTCAATTTAAATCAAGTATTATATATTTATTCTTTTTTTTGTCATACCAGAAAGGAATTTTAAATCATTTATTGTTTATATAATCTCAATACAATGTTTTTCATTTTTCATCTTCTTCTGTGTTTTTCACTTTTCAGTTTTTTATCTTATCAGTAATTAAAATATCTTTTAGAATGTCTAAATTTTCTTCTCATATCTGATTTAATATGTTTTTATTGTAAATAAGAAATTCTATTATTTCACTGAATGAAGCTTCTTTTGTCGTTATAATTAAATTTTCTAGAGCTTGTTGTATATTTATGTTTTTTTTAAAAAATCACTTTAAAAAATTTAGTTCATCAATTTTTGTTTTATCAACGTTTTCTGATAATATATCAAAAATTTTATTACAAATATTTTCTTTTTCTTTTGTAATTTGTGTGATAGGATTTCTTTTTGTTTCGGCAGTATCATTTCTTAGTTCTATCATAATTCTTTTTACTTAATAATTTAGTATTTATATATATTATTTTAGTTAAATCAATAGTTGTTATTTTACTCTTAAAAGATTCTTAATTTTAAAAAAAAATATGTTTTCTTTTTGCTTATTTTATAAAAATATTGTATCATAATTTTAGTATAATTTAAAATATATGTATGAAAATTTGAATAGATTTTAGGTTTTTTAAAAAAGATGATTTATATTCTTTGTTTTTATTAACAGTTTTAAGAATTTTTTCTTTAAATAATAAATTTAAAATAGTTATTTATCTTAATACTGAAGCAGATAAGGAGTTTTTTGATTTTTCTTGTGAATTAAAAATTGTAAAGGAAAAACAATGAAATATAATAGATGATTTTTTAATTTCTTCAAAATATAAGAAAGAAAAGTTTGATATGATGATATTTTTTAATGAATATAAGCCGATTTTATATAAAAAGAATTATATAATAGTAATTCAGGATTTACAAAAAGTATTGTATTGAGCTTTTAAAAGTACAATTGCAAAACATTATTATCTTAAATTAATTGAACAAAACTTAAAAAGTTCAAAAAAAGTAATTTGTTTTAATAAACAGATTTTATCTGATATTAACGAAAGATTTAATGTAGAAGAAAGTAAGATATCAGTTATAAATGGTTTTTTTGGTTTTGATGATTTTAATTTAAGTAAAGAGTTAAAAAAACAATTAAATATAAAAGAGAAATATAAGATAGAGTGAGATTATTTAATATATGATTTAAGTAATTCTGAAGTTAAAAATTTAGAGAAGATATTTTTGGCATTAAAAAATCTGAAAGATGAGTGAAAAATATTAAAGTTATTTGTTTTATGAGAAAAAAATTCTGAAAATATAGAGTTTAGGAAAGTTGTTTTAGATTATAAAATAAGTGATCTTGTATTTTTTGTTTGAGATGTAGAAATAGAATATTTACAATTTTACTATAAGCAGAGTTTATGAGTAGTATATCCAAATATTTATGATGCATTTCCTTTTGGATTAAATAATGCTGTTATATATAATATTCCTATTTTGACTAGTGATTCAATTACAATGAGGGATTTATTTTGAGATAAAATAGAATATTTTAATATTCTATCAAATACTGACACTTATAAATCATTAATAAATTTTACTTCAAATAATAAAAAAAATATCAATTATAGTGATATAATTGCAATAGATTCTGATAAAGAATATGTAAAAAAATTAGAAAAAGTTATATGAGAATTGTTATTAAACTAATTTTTGTTTAATTCTAAATAAGTATTTAAAATTAGGGAAGCAGATATATCATCTACTTCTTTTTTGTTTTTTATTTGTTTTGAAATAGTTCTTGCTTCAAATGTTGTAAATCTTTCATCAACTCATATAATTTTTTTTTCAGGAAAAATAATTTTTAATTTTTCAATGAATTTTTCAGTTTTATTTAGTTGTTTGTTATCAATTCAATATAAATCATAAGGAAGTCATAAAATTATTTTAGTGTAATTTGGATTTTTTTCAAAGATACTTTTTAATTCTCTGATTAAATTTATTCTGGATACAATTTTTTTAGGAATAGCAATATTGTTTATTTCAATCGCTATTCCTACTTTTTTTTCTCATAAGTCTATTGCAATAATACTCATATATATATTTTTTATGTTGTGGCTATAAAGTTATAATAATTTTTGCCATTTCTCATGCTCAAAGTTTTATGAAAACATCATAGTTTCAAGATTTTTTTATATGTCAATCCATAACAATTTCTCATTTTGTGAATTCTATCTTTATTTCTTTTTTTAATAAATCTATTATTTCTTTTTCTGTAACACTTCAATAAATTTTTCAAGTACTATCTCTTTTTATATCAATGTTAAATTTTTTTCAGTTTAATTTATCCCATAATTCATGTCTTTGTTCTACTTTTGTTAATCTATTTTTTTCTTCTTTCTTTTTTTTATTTTCAAGATTTATTTCATCTTGTTTTGTAAATTGTTTTGCAAGTTTTTTTGAAAATAAGAAGTTTCTTGCATAACTATCATTTACTTCTTTTATTTCTCATACTTTTCATACGTTTACAACATGTTGCAGGAAAATAACTTTCATAAATGATTTTTTAATTAATAAATTAAATTTTTATAGTTTTTAGTCAACAATCATTAGATTTATTTTGTATCAAACTAATTCAGAAGCTAAATTAATATTTATTCATGATTTTCAAATAATTTTAGGTTTTTCTTCATTTGTTATATATACATCTGCAACCATTTTTTCATCATTTATGTTTACTTTTAGAACATTAGCAGGAATTAATGCTCTTTTAATTACATCTCTTATATCGTCAGAATTAGCAACAATATCAATTTTTTCTCAACTTAGTTCTTCCATAACAGATTTAACTCTTATTCATTTTTGTCATATTAAAGTTCATACGGGATCAATTTGATCATAATTTGTACTTACAAGTATCTTTGATTTTACTCAAGGATATCTCACAACTTTGTCTATAGTAACTATACCTTCTCAGATTTCAGGTACATATATATCAAATAAAGCAGGAATTAATTCTTTTCTTTTTCTTGATAGTATTACTTTAGGATTTCATAATTCTTTATTTGTTACTTCTGCGATAAGTATATAAAATCTTGCATCAGCAACATAATTGTCTTTAGAAACTTGTTCGCTTTTTGGTAAAATTACTTGATTTCAGTTATAGTCAAAAATAACTTTTCATCATTCTACAATTTCAACTTTCATGTTTACAACTTTTCATTCTTTTCATACGAATAAATCATATATTTTTTCTTTTTCACTGTCAGCAATTTTTTGAATAATAACTTGTCTTGCTGCTTGAGATGCAATTCTTCAAAAAGATTCTCAATTATCTCATGCTATAATATCATCAGTTACATCTATTTCTATTATATCTCATTCTTCAAAGTTTTTTGCATCATCTCATAATTCATCAAAACTTATTTCAGTACTTGAATTTTCAACCGTTTTAACAACAGTCTTTTCTAAAGATATTTCAAGTATTTTTTCTTCTAGATTAATTTTTACATTTACTTTACTATCTTTTGTTCCATAATCTTTTTTATATGCTGTTTTTAAAGCAGATTCAATTATATCTATAAGTTTTTCTTTAGGTATTTTCTTTTCGATTGAAATAAGATTTATTGTTGCTTCTAATTTTTTAAAATCTAACATAATCTAAAATTTATTTATAAACTTTTAAAACAAAAACGAGAATTTAGTGAAAAATCCTCGTAATTCGTCTTTA
>JAQUWS010000038.1:0-3295 GCA_028692735.1 Candidatus Altimarinota bacterium | reverse complement strand
CTTTTCGATTGAAATAAGATTTATTGTTGCTTCTAATTTTTTAAAATCTAACATAATCTAAAATTTATTTATAAACTTTTAAAACAAAAACGAGAATTTAGTGAAAAATCCTCGTAATTCGTCTTTATTAAATTATATTTATTTTTTAAAAAAATCAAATTTTTTATAGTCTTTATTGTTTATTAACTGCTTTATTTTTATAATTTAATCGTTAAGGAATAACGGAATAAATCAAATCTATAAAAAAATAATCTTTTTTACTAAAAAATTTTCGCTTAGGAATAACTAAATAAAAAATTTTTCATAATTTTTATCAAAAAAATCTAGATTTTTGTTATCACGAAAGAATTATTTCGTTATTCCTTAATTTTTAATTTTTTTTTTGAAAAAATCATTTATTCTATATAATTTGTTAGCTTATAAATTAAAAATATTTTTTATGAAAATTGAAAAGAAATTATTACCTAAGTCTATTTTAGAGCTAATTATAGAAGAAGAAACAAAAAATATAGCTCGTGAGAGAAAACATGTACTTGATTATTTAAAAAATACTGCTGATGTGAAATGATATAGAAAATGAAATGTTCCTGAAGCTATAATAATAAAAAAGTATTGAGAAGATTATATTAATCAAATGGTAATTGATCATGCAATTGATCATATTTATCAAGATGCAGTTAGACAAGAAAAAGTAGTTCCAGTTGCACAAGCTGAAATCGTTGAAGTTATTTCAGAATCTCCTTTGAAGTTTAAAGCTCATGTAGAGATTTTACCTGAAGCTAAAATTTCAGATGAGTATAAGAAAATAAAATTAAAGAAAACAAAAATTGAAGTAACTGATAAAGAAGTTGAAGATGCTTTAAATGATATTCAAACTAGATTTACTAAATTTGAAGATGCTGAAGAAGGGTATACTATAAATATGTGAGATAAAGTAACAATAGATACTACTTGATATGATAAAGATGAAAAAGTTTTAGAAAATACTTCTATGAATGATTATCCACTAGTGATTGGTTCAAACATGCTTGTCCCTTGATTTGAAGAAGGTTTAATAGGTAAAAAAAGTTGAGAAGAAGTTGTTTTAGATATAACTTTTCCTGCAGATTATCATAACACTTTATTTGCTTGAAAAGAAACTGTTTTTAAAGTAAGTATTAAAAAAATTGAAAAATCTGTGAAACCTGAATTTGATGCAGAATTTATAAAACAACTTAGAGGTAAAGATTTAGAATTAGAATGATTTAAAGCTTTAATAAAAGAAGAAATAAGAGAAACAAAAGATATGAATGCAAGAGTTGAAGAAGAGCATAAATTGATAGATGAACTTTTAAAAGTTACAGAATTAGAGCTTTGAGATAAATTGATGTTGAATCAAATGGATAGAGTTTTTGATGAAATTAAAGAAAATCTTACAAAAGATAATTTAAGAATGGTTGATTATCTTGAATCTCTAAGAATTACAGAAGAAGAATATAAAGATAAGAATGTAAGACCTGTAGCCAAAAGAAGACTAGAATGAGAATTAATCTTACATAAATTAATGGAAGTTGAATGAACAAAAGTAGAAGATGCTGAGATGGATAAAGAAATAGAAACAATTATGGCAAGATTTAGTTCTGAAGATGTAGTAAATAGATTAAAAGAACTATATGTTCCTTGAAATAAATATTATGAAGAATTAAGACAAAGGACTGCTTATAGAAAACTTATAGATAGTTTCTTTGAATAAAATTTTTTATTAATTATCATACTTAAGAATTTTATTTCTTTAGTATGATAATTTTTTATTCGGGATTCGCCAAGTGGTAAGGCTACGGACTCTGACTCCGTCATCATAGGTTCGAATCCTATATCCCGAGCCATATATTAAAAATAATGAAAACAACATCACATTTTATTTGAGTTGAATTAAACTCTTATATATTATCAAATATATTTATAAAAATATATCAATACATTAAAGATAATTGTATTGAAAGCTGTGTATCGTTTCAAAATCCTTTGTCACCACATATAACATTATACTATTTAGATAAAGATATTCATTTAGATATAAAAAATCAAATAAAAGACTTTATACTTTCTTTTGCTATAAGCAATGAAATTAAATTAATTTGATTTGATTATTTTTATAAGTGAGAGTGAAAAAGATATATTTTATATTTAAATATATATTCAAAAAATCCTTTTAAAGATTACAGAAATATTCTTCATGATAAATTTAAAATGGATTATGTTATTGATAATAGTTACGATTTTTCTCCACATATTACTATTTTAAAAATAAATAATCCTGATATTTTTGAGAATCATAGATTAAATATTGAAAGTATATTGAAAGAAGAAATTAATAAAATTAAAGAATTTGATGTTAATTTATGAAAAATATCTTTATATGCTGTTAACTCTAAATTTAAAGAAGAAATTCAGATAAGGATTTAGGTAACAAGTTTATAAAGTTTTTTATTTTTCTTCTATATTAACTATAAAGATTAGTACTATTGTTTTTTATGTTTAAAAAAAGTTTTAATCTTGATGTTTTGCGTTATATTATATTTGTTATTAAAAAAAAATATATTACAATTAATTGTGTAATATATTTTTTTAATTAAAAGCAGGTGATTATAATAAATCAAAAATCAAATTATCCACTTTATTTTACTGTTCCTATTTTTATAATTATAGCAAGTATTTTTTATGATAGTTTAGTAAAAGGGAATTATTTTGCTTATGGAATCTCTACAATAGATACAGCAATACATGAATGATGACATATGCTTTTTATTTTGCTTTGAAATCAATTTATAACCGTTGCTTGATGAACTTTTTTACAATTACTCGTACCGGTTTTGATTTTGTTTAGTTTTGTTAAACAAAAGGATTATTTTTGAGTATCTGTAGTTTTTGCATGGTTAGGTATAAATCTATTTTCTATTTCGCAATATATATGAGATGCAATAGTTTGAAGACTTCCACTTCTTCAATTTTTTTGAGATTGATACAATTATATCCATGATTGGAGTTACATGCTTAATGAAACAGGTTTGATATATAAAACCGAGCTTATATCAACTATAGTTTTTATAATTGCTATTATATTTTTTATACTGTTTTTTGTTTATTCTTTGATACTTATGGTTAATAGGTATTTAGATAGATAATTTAAAAGAAAAAGACTAAAAATTTATTTAGTCTTTTTCTTTCTTTAAATCGTTTTCTTCAAATATAAATACATCATCTATTTTTGCTTGTAGAACAATTGATATTTGTTTTGCTAATTTAAGTGAAGGAT
>JAQUWS010000037.1:8504-15095 GCA_028692735.1 Candidatus Altimarinota bacterium | reverse complement strand
AAAAAACTTGAATTATTAAAATATTTCCCTATAATATAAGGGAAATATTTTAATAATCTTTCCCTATATGTTTAAACAAACAATAATTGAAAATCAAGCAAAAATCAAGGAAATTAAATTAATTAAAAGAGATATCAGTTTTGATTTTGATATATTAAAATTAAATAAAATAGTTTCATTTGTATGACCAAGAAGAGCATGAAAAACCTTTTTCATGTATCAACTAATTCAAGAAATGATAAAAAAAAGTTTTGTAAAACTTGAACAAATAGTTTTTTTAGATTTTGTTGAATTCAATAAAAAAGACTTTGATTTTGATTTACTACTTGAGAATTTTTACGAATTATTTCCAAATCTTGAGCCAATATTTATATTTGATGAAGTTCAAGAAATAAATAATTTTAGAGCTTGAATCTTGAAACTATTTAATAAATGATTCAAGATATTTATTACATGAAGTAATTCAAATTTACTTTCTAGTGAATTATCTACTCATTTTTCTTGAAGAAATATAGAGTATATGATATATCCATTAAGTTTCACAGATTTTTGTAAATTCAATAACTTTGAAATTGCGAAAAATATGACTATAAATCAAAAATGAGCTTTAAAAAATCTTTTTTCAACTTATCTTGATTATTGAGCATTTCCAGAACTAGCTTTGACAAATAATGAAAATCTAAAAAAATCAATTTTACAAAATTATTTTGATATAATTATATATAAAGATTTAAAAGAAAGATATAAAATAGAAAATGAATATGTTATGAAATATCTAACTAAAAAGATGATTTTGTCAGATACAAAAGATATAAACATAAATAAAATCTTTAATGAGTTAAAAAGTCAAAATGTAGAGGTGTCAAAAAATACATTATATAATTATCTTGAATATTTAATTAATATATTTTTTATAGAAAAATTATACAATTTTTATACTCCTACTTGAACAACAAAAGTATTCTTAATTGATTGGGGATTCTTAAATATTTATAATGAAAATGATTTATGAAAGAAGTTAGAAAATCTAGTTTTCATCATTTTAAAAAATAAATATAAAAATATTCATTTTTTAAGAGGAAAAAAAGAAATTGATTTTTTTGTAGAATCGGAAAATCATTTTTTACAAGTTGTATATAATTTAAATCTAGAGAATAGCAAAAGGGAATTATCTCCATTTGAAAGTATAAATTGAAAAAAAACAGTTATCTATTATGAAAACAATTTAACAGATGAAGATATGAAAAGATATAATGATATAGAATATATAAATATATTTGATTTTCTATCTAAATAAACTCTATGCAAACAAAAACTATCCAAATCCTCTCATTCCTCCAAACAATCCCTAAAGGCAAAGTATCAACCTATAAATTGATAGCAGAGAGGTTTCAAGTACATCCAAGAGCAGTTGCACAAGTTATGAGATACAACAAAGACCCTATAACTTATCCTTGCTACAAAGTAATTGCTCATTCTTGAAAAATCAGTTGATACAATACTGAAAGATGAGTAGACGAAAAAATAGAAAAACTTGAAAAAGATTGAATTGAGATTATAAATGGAAAGATTAACAAAAAGTATTATTTTATATAAACCTATGAGAATCTCCCGGATTGATAACTTAAAATGAATTTGAATCTTGCTTATTGTACTTGGACATTGCAAACTTCCACCAGGAAACTTACTTACAAGCTACCTTTTTTCCTTTCATGTAGCATTATTTTTCATACTTTCTTGATTTTTGTTTGATGAGAATAAGTATGATAAAATTACTAAATTTTTTAAAAACAGATTTTTAAGACTTGTAATCCCATTTTTTGCTTTCAATATAATCTACTTTGCAATCAATAAATCTATCTGAGAATATGCTTGAACGACCATAAAAGATTTCGCTATTTGAGTATTTTACGGTGATTATTTAGGGGATAACTGAGGAATTTATAACAACACCTGATGATTTAATCTGTGAAACATCTCAACTTGGTTTTTGACAGCACTTTTCACAACAAGCTTTTATTATTTTTTCTTACATAAAATCACAAAATCAAAAAAAATAAAGCTTTTAATAGCTTTTATTTTCTCAATTATCGTTTATATAGAAAGTAAATTAACTAATTTTAGATCACCATGGTGAGCTGAAATAGCTTTTATGATGCTACTTTTTTATAGTTTCTGAAATATCTTTAAAGACCATATAAAGAAGTTTGTAGAAAAAATAAATTCAAAGTATTTGCTTTACATAATACCAGTTATCTGAATTCATCTTTTATTGATAAATATGACAAATATCTCAATGGGTTATTATTGAAATTATGCACTACTAATCCTTGATTCTTTACTTTGATTTATAACAATTTTAGTTATTTCAAAGCAAATCTGAGATAATAAAATTTTATCATTTTTCTGAAAAAATTCTATCATAATCCTATGATTTGAATGGATAAAAATCTTTGTAGAAAAATACACCGATTTTTTCACTTTTTGTCTTCTGCATTTTGAAAAATCATTTTTATTTGGATTTACACAATTTTTTATAACTATCATTGCACTTGTCCCAATTATATTTATAATAAACAACTTTTTCCCATTTATCTTGTGAATGTGATACAAGTATAGTATGGTGAGAAAATATTTGCCTTTTTCACAAAAATGGATATAAATTAACTAACTTAATTGATTTCCAAGAAATTATGAAAAACATTACTTTAAAATCTCAACATCAAACTAAAAACTCCAAATAACAGTTTTTAGTGATTTTAAAGTACAAAAATTATGCAAAGCCAAAACTGTTATTTGAAAAAATAGCAGTTTTTTTTGTTGTTTTATATTGTAATTCCTGAGATGTTTCGGAATCATAAGAAAAGATTATTAGCAATGACTAAAAAACAATATAGACTTACTTTTTACACAAAAAGTAACAAAAGTGCTTAAGGGTTGCAAATCTTCGCAGTTGAAACAATTATGTTTAGAGAGTCGTTTTACGGCGAAGTTGCACCCTTAAGAATCCCAATTGATACACATCGTAAAAGTATTTAAAAAAAATATAAGAACTTGTCATCTCGAGCGAAGTCGAGAGATCTGTCGGAGAATTAAATAATAAAATTAGATATGTTTCTGTTATGTGCAAAGAACAGATTTCTCCGCTACGGTCGAAATGACAATATAAATACAATCAAACATTTTAACACCTTACACAAATTATGAAAAAGAAAAACCTTTTTAGAAACTTCTTACATCACCCATTAGAACATCGTAAGCAAAAGATAAACTACGATTTTTATTAGTGTTTTGTAATTCTTGCGGAGGCAGTAATCTATGAAAAAAATAAAAATCCTTACTAATTTCAAGCTATCTTTTGCACAAAAGATAGCTTTTATTTTTTAATTTAAAAAAATTATGAAAACAATAGATACAAATAAATATCCCAATTTATGAAATAGAGGATTCCAAGTTGCAGATATTACAGATAATGCAACTTTACAGACATTGATTGATTCTGTAATTTATGCATACAAAAATGTTTTTAATTATTCAGCATGGGGAGAATGAGTAAAGTGTTCTAATTGATGTTCTTATAAATCAACATTTGAGAATAAAGCAGATGTCTGTCCAGATTGTTGATGAGAAATAATAGATTATTATTCAGAGATTGAAGTAAAACAGGAAATAGAAAAGGTAATTAATAACACAAAATTTAAACAAGCCATTGTTTTGTTTTCTGATAGAGATGTATGAGGTTTTACTTGGTGATGGGCAGATAATATTGAAAATATTAATGATGAAAAATTATGACTAAACACAGATAATTACAATGAACTTTGTGAAAATTTAACTATCAATTGACTCAAAGTAGATAATCCCTTTTATTATCAATCAGAAACAGGTACAACATATAAAAATAGAAATAAATGATTGTGAAGGGATTTAATTTATTTAAATCAAGATTTATTAATAGAAAATAGAGATAAAGTTTCACAAATTATTCAAAGAACAAGTAAAGGTTCGCCTATGTACAAAATAAGAAAAAAGCAATGATACAAAGAAGTATATGATTACAAAGATGATGATAAAAGAGTTATTTTTGCAAAAATTAATAATTAATAATATCAAATTATGAAAAATATTATAAAAAAAGAAAATTGAATCTATGAGATAGACTCTTGAATTCAAGGTCCTATTATAAGTATAATTTGATGAATACATGGAAACGAAAAAAGTTGAGTATATGTTCTAGATTTATTGAAAAAAAATCTAAATATCTCAAAATGAAAAATTTATCTTATATATTGAAATCTAAAAGCCATAAAGTTAGATAAGAGACAGTTAGATTTTAACTTAAATAGAATGTTTGTTTTTGATAAAAAGTATAAAGACACATATGAGTATAAAAGAGCTAAAATTATAAAAAATTATCTAGATTTAAGTGATGTAAGTTTAGATTTACACTCATCACCAAGTCAAAATAGTCCAGTATTTGTAATTTGTGAAAAAAATTCATTGGATATAATAAAAGATTTCCCAATAAAAAATATATGTTTTTGATTTGATAATATTGAGCCATGATGAACAGATTATTATATGAATAGTATTTGAAAAATAGGGATTTGTGTAGAGTGTTGAACCCACAATGATATATTAACAACGCTTAATGTCTTTAATGTTACAATAAACCTTTTAAGTTACTATGGTATGATAAATTGTGATAATAAAATTTTATGAAATATAAAAAAAGAGTATTTTATTGCTAAAAACTCATATATTACAAAAACTGACAACTTTAAATTAGAAAAGAAAATGAATGATTTTGAAATTATAAAAAAATGACAACTAATATGATATGACTGAAAATTTAAAATTTATTCTAAAAATACTTGAAAAATTTTGTTTGCTAGAGATAGAAAACAGATATGAGTAGAATGATTTATTGAAATAAAACGAACATATATGAAAAAATAGAAAAATAAAAAGGGAAGTGATAATTATAAAATTAACAAGTTTTTTACAAATATATATAATGTTTTTAACATTAAAAATAACACAAAAAATAAAGCACTGATTATCAGTGCTTTATTTTTTATTTATGATCAAAAGTTATAGTTTCAAGCATTTTATCAAAATCATTATACCAAATTTGTATATCTTGAGGTCATTTATTATCAACTAAGGATTGATAAAAATCTTTTTGTTTATCAAAGTCCCATCTTGTATCTTGTCAACAATTTGCCTCATCAAGCATAAAATAATCAGTAGCAGAAGTTCTAAGTGTACTTGTAGGAGCATAAGAAGTTAGTATGATTTTTTTATTATTAAAATAAAAAACTAAAACTCTTTCAACTGTTACATTACAAACATCAAAACGAGATAAAACTAGGAAATCTTGTCAAAATATATTTCAAACAGTATCAACTTTTTTTGATTCTTGAATTGGATTATCATAATTTACACCAAATTTTCAAGCCGATAAATCCTCTATATTTTTCATATCTTCTTCTTTAGTTAAGTCATTAGGAGCAACCTTATCTCATATATTTTTTATTTCAACTTTTATATATGATTGATTAGGATCAAGTGTATAATTTTCTTCAGTGATTAAGTTTGTTCAAATAGGATACTTAAAAGAAAATCAAATATCTTTATCTTCATAAATTTGCCACATATCAGATTCACTTTCTATAGCTTTTGCTCTCCCACTATCATTAAATTCTTGTTCAGCATTACTTAATGCATTTGTACTTGTATTTGTTTCTCAAGATTGTGCTATATCAGTCTTTGACGCACAAGAAGTTAGTAACATTAGCATAGGAACAACAATAAATATAATTGTTTTTTTCATATGAGTAATTTAGAAAATAAAGTGAAAATATTATATTTTAAAAATTATAGAGTTCAAGAAATTTTAAAAAAAGTATAAAAAATAAGACTTATCCTAAAAATATGGATAAGTCTTATTTTTCAAATTAACTAAACAATTTTATCAGTTATTTTCTCATAACTACAAATTTCACCTTCTTTAAAAAATCTTTTTAATTCTTTTTCAGCAGTTTCAGGACTATCACTAGCATGAATTATATTTGCATCAATAGTCAAAGCAAAATCTCATCTAATTGTTCCAGGTAAAGCTTCAGCTGGATTAGTTGCTCAAGTTAAAGTTCTAATAGTTTTAACAGCTTCAAATCAAGAAACAGCTAAAGCAACAACAGGAGCTGATTGCATATATTCTTTTAATTTTGGAAAAAATGGTTTACTCATCAAAAAATCATAATGTTCATTGATTATATCATCATTTAATTGCATCATTTTTAATCATACGATTTTTAATCATTTTCTTTCTATTCTAGCAACAATTTCTCCAATTAATCATCTTTGAATTGTATCTGGTTTAAGTAGTATTAATGTAGTTTGCATAAAAAAATTACTAAAAAATAAATTTGTGGTGTAATTATATGAAAAATTAATAAATTTCAAAAAATAAATATAAAAATACCCCCTTGATAAAGGGGGGTAGGGATTTTTTGCCCTAAATTGTTTTCTATTCCTCCCCTTATCAGGGGGAGGCTAGGAGGGGGAAATAATTGTCATCCCGCACTT
>JAQUWS010000037.1:0-8404 GCA_028692735.1 Candidatus Altimarinota bacterium | reverse complement strand
AATAATTGTCATCCCGCACTTGATGCGGGATCTTCCTTATATTGTCATAATTGTATATAAAATATTATCTTAAAAAATACTAAATTATATACACCTACTTCTTACTTGCACTAATCAATACATAATTACAACTAAACATATATTGTTTATCATCCAAGACAACTAATTCAGGCAAACAAACATCATTTATAAATTCAGAATTATAATTTTTAAACAATTCTTTTAAGATTGTTAATGCTTCATCAAGTTTATAATTTGGTTCATTTTCAACTATCCATAAACTTCCATCATCATACTGTCTTTTTATATCAGTCGCAAAATCAATGACAATCTTTCAATTATGTTTCAATACTCTATCAATTTCTCAAAAAATTTTAATCAAAATATCTTTTGGAAATAGATGTAAAGTTCAACTACAAAAAATTCCATCAAAAGAATTATCAGGAAATGGAAAAGTTTCAGTGATATTGTGAGTTTTGATACTTAATTTACTTTTTAATTCTTGAGGACTGATTCTATACAATTTTTCCAAAGGACCTTCATCTATATCTAAAGCTGTTACACTATCAGCATTTGCTAATAATAAGTTATTAAACCTACCATCTCAAGCACACAAGTTCAACCAATTTCCTTTTTTTACATTTTTTAACAAAACTTTCTTTGTTAAATCTTCTTCACTTCACCAAACAGAATCATTTGATGTTTTTGTATAATCTATATCATCAGTGAAGATATATTTTTTTTCGTTTGGTTTCATTTTAAAACATTAAAAAATATTATTTAATAACAATAACTCTAACAAAGTAAAGTTTTCAATGTTTTTGATAACTTTTAGTATAAAAAAAAATTAATAATCTTAAAAATCATTATCACTAAAAATTTCTATTATTTTATTATTTTCAATACGGGCAATTACAAAATCTCCTTCTTTATATAAATCTCAAATTCATAAAGTATATGCATCTCAATCATGTATAATTGGAATTTTTCATTTAAATCATTCTTTTAAATTTTTTTCATTTATAGCCTCATAAGAAGTATCAATAATCCATCATCTCCCATTTCTCCTTCTTTTCAAAATTCAACAGATTTCATCTTCTAAAAGTTCAACATGTTTTAATTTCTTATCCAAAAAGGCAAAAAATCTTTTTTCATCAGTTAAAGGAGTATTATTTCATTGAAAACCTGATGACAATATATCATATCAAGAAAGAAGCATATTAAAACGATGTTTATCAAATTTGAGTTTTTCAACTTCTTCAGCAATCCATTGTTCTTCAGTTTTTCTTAATCATTCAATTATATTTTTTAATAACATAGATGCAACTAATTCAAATTCTATTTCTCATTTAGAGTTTATTTTTATTAATTCATATTTCAGTCATCAAGGCTTTCAACTTGCAGGATAGTAAATTATTCAATCAGTTTCAGATAATCTTGAAGTATCACACCCTAATCATAATAAAAAATCAAATAATTCTTTATTTGATCAAAACTTTTTTTTTCATATTTCTTTAAAATCTAATTCTTCAGAGTTATATTCAAGTGAATTCATATATAAATATAATTTATTATTATTTTTCACTATTGTTAGACCAAACTTCTGTTCCATTTTGTACTACATTTTTTACAAAACTATATCATATTCCCACAACGATTTCTTTGTCATCACTATCTTTTACCAAGATTTTTCATCAAGTTGCAGTTTTTAGTACAAGATTATCTCAGGTAACTGTTATTGTATCACCATCAACTTGAGCTAAGATATCTCAAACTTTTTTAGTAAATATCTTCTTTATAGGAGTAGGGAATGTCTCTATTTTATCTCAATAACAATTGATATATATCACATCCATAAAAAATGATTAGTTATATAAATATAATATATATTCTTATACATAAAAAAAATAAAAAGTCAAGCAAAATATTTAGATATTATCTTATTCCAATCACTCCAATCATCGCCTCAACTTTCTCCGGCTTATCTCTACGGTAAGAAAAGTATTTTTCACTTTCACAGTAGGTACATTCCTGGCTTGAACTTATATTTTCAGATTTTACTCAAAGTTTTTCAAGTTTATCTCTTATGATTCAAAGTAAATCAACTTTTATGATAGAGTTTTCTTTTATCAAAAATCTATCATAAAATTTATCAATTATATCTTCTTTAATCTCAAAATGACACTTTTGTATATGTGCTCAAACATATACTTTTATATCACTTGTTTTAGAATCAAATTCCTCTACAAACTTATCTATCATAGATTTTGTTATATCACATGTGATTCCTCTCCATCAAGCATGAGCAATTCAAAATACTTTTTTTATATCATCATAAAAATATATTGGTACACAATCAGCAATTGTCACACTCAAGATTAAATCAGGATTATTAGTGATAAGCCCATCAACTTCTTTTACAAACTTTCAAGCATCATATTTATTAACTACTGCAACCTTGTTACTATTGGTAATCTCAGCAGATACTACATTACTTGGATTTATATTGTTCTTTAAAAAATACTTGCTTCTATTTTCAAGTATTTTTTCACTCGGATTAACAAGTTCTATTTTCATAGAAGCATCTTGTTTTTGAGAAAGTAGGATTAGGGGAGTCATAGATAAAAATAATTTGTTAAATTAGAATACTTTTTTCAAACTTATTGGTTCTTAAATAGTAATTTTTTTGGATCAAGTAACCTTGCTTGAGTACCATACATTATAGTTGTAGCTTTATTATAAAACATAATAACAGCTTCTCAGTCTTATTCTCTGATAATACGGTCTAGGTCAGCATTGAATTCCTCAACAACAGCATCATATTTTGCTATGTTTTCTTTATTAGATATTTGAAGTATGAGTCAACTCTTGCACTATTACAACATTTAGAAATATATTCATAGTATTTTAATGCTGGTTCTAGACAATTAAACATACCTATTTATACCCATTCCACACATCTCCAAACATGCATTACGTCAGACCTTAATCCAGTTTCTGTGATATCCTTATCTAATTTTTTTTTCATTTTTTGGTAGAGAGTTAATTTTTTTCATAGATTTTCTCTGTATAAAATTAATTAAAGTATTATTTACAATTATATAAAAAACCAATACAATAATATAAAGTAAAACCATCAGCCATATTTTTAGGAGGATTACGTATATATGGAATCCCTATACATTCACAATTTTTATCTTTACCTTGTCAACCAAATCCACCACTTTTTGCATAAGGGGTTAATCAAGTCCAAAGTAAAAATATTATTACAATTACTGATAAAAGAATTACAATCATATGGCTTTTATTAGATTTATTTAGTTTTTGAGTTTGTTGTTCCATAATTTTTAAAGTCAATTATTATTATCAAAATAGTTTTTACCCTCTAAGAGAGCCACGAAATCCTCTATTTGCATAATAAGATTCTGCTCAATTATGATATACAAAAACAGTATCATAGCGAAAATCACAATATATTGCTCATCCAAGTTTTCTGATATTTGTAGGAGTTTCTATCCAGCTTGATGTTTTTGTATCAAAATTTCAAAGTTTTTGCAGTTCTCTATATTGTTCCTCATTTAAGATATCAATTCACATTTCATTAGCCATACCAATAGCTCTGTTTTTAGGTTTAAACTCTTTTCTTGATTCTAAAGCTTCATTGTCATAACAAAGACTTCTACGACCTTTAGGGCTTTCTTCAGAACAATCAAAAAACACATATTCTAAAGTTTCACTATCGTAACTCACTACATCAGGTTCTCAGCCAGTTTTTTCCATTTCATTTAAAGACCATAGTTTTTCTAGATTAGCTTCTAGTTTCACTTGAACATTAGCCCACTCAATATCTTTATGACGATTCATATTTTTCTCAAAACGAGATTTTAGGGTTTTAATTAGTGATTGTGATTGTTCTAGTGATAATTCTTTATTCATAATAGGTTGGTTAATTATAAATATTGTATTGTGGTGTTTTATGGATATAAGAAAATTAAAGGTAAGAATATAAAAAAATTAAATTATATCTTGGCTTTTAAGTAAATATTTTATACAGAGAGAATATTCTTTATCTTCATTAGCTTCTTTTTTCAGTGCTTCAAGAGCATCATTTTTTAATGCTTCATTAGATGTTCTATAGCATGCATCAACTGTTTTTTGTACTCTGTCAATTTTTTCTTGCCTATTTTGAATCAGAGAATCTCTATTTAATCCTATGTCAATTTTTGTTAATTCTCCTCTTTCAGACCCTTGTTTTTGCATTACAAATGCACCAGAAATAAATATATGTTCATTAGGATCTTCATTATATGGATTAATATATGGAGTATCTTCGTTAAATTTATCTTTTTTATATTCTCTATTGCATCTTGTACAAGAATATCATAAATTATTCCATTCAAATTTGAGTCATGGGAACCTAGATTTTGGTTTTATATGTTCAATATCACCATAATCAATATGGCTAATTATACTTTCACAATACATGCATTTTCCAAAGCTAGCATTCTTTAAGGCTTCTTTATTTTGAGGATATTTATAATCAGTAGCTAAAGCTGTTGGATTAGGGCAAGGAGGTCTATTAATTTTTCTCATTTTCTTTTTCAATTAAATCATAAATAGCTTCTGGCATAAGTTTTTCAAGTCAAATTTCTTTTAATTCCTTTCTCATATTTTGAAATTCATCTTTGGTCATTTCTTTTTGAGAATAACTATCTACAATACTATTTAGCTTTTCTTCTGCCCAAATTGGCATTGTAAAAGAAACTCCTAAAACTTCATCTAATATTTCAGTTGCTGTTTTAGCTTGGTTTACTAAGTCAAGTTGCCTACTTATAATTTTTCCATTTTCATCATATTTTAATACAAATACATTTGAATCTTGAACAGATCCAACTACTAATGGACTGTGAGTTGAAACTATAAAACGAGCATTTGGAAAAGCATTAAGTAAATCTGGTAATATTTGCCTTTGCATTGTTGGATGTAAGTGGTTTTCAATCTCATCAACAATGACTGTAAAATCTGTTTTTTCTTTAGTTGAATACATATATATTTGCCATGCTATGTCAATTAGGGCACTTATTCCTCCTGATGTTTGTTCAAGAATAAATTCATCTTTTCATTGATTACAAATAAATACAATTTCTCTTTCTCTTATTTCAAAATTTTCAAAATTAAGTGTCTTAGGGAGAATTTTTTTTAAAACCTTTTTAAATCCCTCATAAAATTTAGCTTGTTCTTCATCTCTTATATTAATTTCATTACCATTGTCATCTACAAGTTTATATCCTTGATAAGCCCAAGATATAAGTGTATTTTTCATAAAAAAACTGTTAGACTGACTATCTCATCCAAAGTATCTTGTTTTATTTGCATTTGATACTTCTTGAAAAGCAGTTTGTTTGTTCTTTTTTCCTAAAGGAATATTAATAATTGGTTCATAACGAAAAATTGCTCTATGAGAGGGAATAAAAAAACATTGAACACTTTGTTGATTAGATATTTGAATTTGGTATTGTGCAGAATTTTCATTTGGAATTTGTAAATCAGCCTTTATATTATTATCATATTCAATAAAACCAATAATATTATTATTTGTCTTATCTTCGCCATTAAAAAGCCTAGTAATAAATGATATAATACCAGAATTTTTATCTTTTTTTGGAGTAGAGCATGATTTAGAATTCCATCAAAAATGTTTAGCTAATATATTTTGTAATATTGTTGTCTTTCAACTTCAATTTGCTCCAGTTAAAACAGTTAACCTATTATGAAAATTAATTTCAATATTTTGAAATTGTTGCCATTCTGAAATTTTTAAACTTTTGAAATTCATTTGGTTAAATTTATAATGTAAATTTCTAGAATTATACCAATTATATACATAAATCAAACTTAATTTATCACAAATCCACAAAATCATTTTGAAAAATCTAAATAATCCTTAAAATAGAGAGATAATAAATAGAATGTCATCTCGAGCGAAGTCGAGATATCTGTCGGAGAATTAAATAATAAAATTAGAAAAAATAATGTTATTTGCAAAGAACAGATTCCTCCGCTACGGTCGGAATGACAATATAGATACATTTAGTACAATACAAGGAAGATTCCGTATCAAGTATGGAATGACAAAATAAAAATAACTAGAAAAATGGGGTCTTAGGGGGAGCAACTATAGTGAGTACACCTAGAAATCTCCAAACATTCCAAGCTGAAATTTGCTCCCCCTAAATCTTTTGTTACTTTTGGATTCAAAAGTAAGAGGTAATTACTTGATAAATAGAACTTACTAACAATACAATGAAGACTTATTTCTTCAAAGAAATGACAAATTAGATACAATTAGAACAATATAAGGAAGATTCCGTATCAAGTACGGAATGACAAAACTTTTTTACAATTTAGAACAATCCCCCCACCTAGCCTCCCCCTAGCAGGGGAGGAATAGATACATGATAACAATTCACATTTTTACATAAAAAATCTTTTAATCTTTATTCTAACTTATGTTTACCCTAAAATCCAACTACTCTCCGACCTGAGACCAACCCAAAGCCATTAACGAGATAACTACATACTTACACGAGTGACACAAGTACCAAACTCTTTGGTGAGTTACTTGAAGTGGTAAGACTTTCACGATGGCAAATATCATACAAAAAATCCAGAAACCAACTCTCATAATAGCTCATAATAAGACTTTAGCAGCTCAACTTGCTCAAGAATTTAAAGAGTTTTTCCCTGATAATGCTGTGCATTACTTTGTGTCTTATTATGATTATTATCAACCGGAAGCTTATGTGCAAAAAACAGATACTTATATAGAAAAAGAAGCAACAATCAACGAAGAAATAGATAGACTTAGACATGCAGCAACTCAAAGTTTGCTTACTCGTAAAGATGTGATAATAGTAGCTTCAGTTAGTTGTATCTATGGTATCTGAGATATAGATGCTTATATAGGTTTTACTTTTGATATAAAAGTAGGAGAATTTTATCAAATAGAAGAACTACTAAAAAATCTCATTTCTATGCAGTATAGAAGAGCTAGTAGTGATTTCAAACCAGGAACTTTTCATATATTATGAGATGTACTTGAAATCTGGTCAGCAAGTGAAGAAACTGTTTTTACGATAGAATTTTGGTGAGAAGAAGTTAGTCAAATAAGTAGAAGAAATTATCTTACTTGAGAAGTTTATGAGATTCTAAGAGAAGTAACTATTTTCCCAGCAAAACATACAGTAACAACAAAAGAAAGAATTGCAGAAATTATCCCAGAGATAAAAAAAGAATTAGAAGAAAGATTAGCTTACTTCAAAGATGAGCTTTGAGATGTACTGAAATACGAAAGATTAAAAACAAAAGTTGAGTATGATATAGAGATGATGCAAGAAGTTGGCTATGTAAATGGTATAGAAAATTATAGTAGATACCTAGATGGGAGACAGTCTTGAATAGCACCAGCAACTCTTATAGATTATTTTGGTGATGATTATCTGTGTTTTGTAGATGAATCTCATATGACAGTTCCTCAAATATGAGGAATGTATGCAGGGGATAGATCAAGAAAAGATAACCTAGTAAATAACTGATTCAGACTTCCTTCAGCACTTGATAATAGACCACTGAGATTTCCAGAATTTGAAGCAAAAATGAAACAAGTAGTCTTTGTATCTGCCACACCAAGCGAATTTGAGATAGAACATTCTATGAAAATGGAAAATACAAAAATCAAAGAAGTTGTCATCTCGAGCGAAGTCGAGAGATCTGTTGAAGAATTAAATAATGAAATTTGAAAAAATAGTGTTATAAGCGAAGAACAGATTCCTCCATTGCAGTCGGAATGACAAAATAGTGAAAATACCACAAAGCAGAGTATTAAAGATCCTGAAATAAATTCAGGATGACAACATAGTGCATTCCAGTACTTCAAAAACTTTGATCCTTTACTAAGTTGAGATTGGATTTCAAACGATAAAATTAGAGTTGTACAACAAGTAATTAGACCAACAGGACTTTTAGATCCAGAAATAGAGATAAAACCTATGGAATTTATGATAGATGATATCATAAGAAATCTTGACTCAGTAATAGAAAAAAATGAAAGAATGCTAATAACCACAATTACAAAAAGATCAAGTGAGGAACTTTGTGATTATTTACTAGAAAATGGTTATAAAGTAAGATATCTGCATAGTGAAGTAGAAACACTAGAAAGACTTGAAATACTTAAGATGCTTAGACAATGAGATATAGATGTAATAGTTTGAGTAAACCTACTTAGAGAAGGTCTTGATTTACCAGAAGTATCAAAAATAGCAATTCTAGATGCTGACAAGCAATGATTCCTAAGAAGTGTTTCATCACTTGTTCAGATTATCTGAAGAGCAGCCAGAAATAG
>JAQUWS010000036.1:3152-15154 GCA_028692735.1 Candidatus Altimarinota bacterium | reverse complement strand
AGTAAGTTGAGATTTTGGTATAAATGCAAGTTGAGCAACAATAGATGTATGTTGAAGTGATGTGACAGCTGATCAAAATTGATTATTTAGTACAACAAGAAATTATGGAGATGTGTGTAATAATATAACTGCTATAAGAACTTGATATACTTGTAGTACTACAACAAATTGACCTGCAAGTTTAACAAGTAATGTAACAAATATTGCTTGAAGTTGTAGTGTAAACACTCAAGTAGCATCTTGTTCATGAAAAATAGCTAATTCATCATACAATACTGCAACATCTATAACTCAAACTTTGAGTTGAGCAAGTTGGTTACCAACAAATATCGCAGTATATAATACTACTGCAAGTACAACAGAGTGTAGATATACATGTAGTAGTTGATATCATACTGAAGACAATTGAGTAAGTTGTATATCAGACACAAAATCATGTACTATAACCAATGGAACTTGAATTCAAACTTGGTCATGATCAGTTTGGTGAGAATGTTTAACTGTATCATGTAACTCTTGATATACTGCAACAATAAATTCATGTGAAAAAAGTTCTCTAATGACAAATATAATTTGATATTGGGATTTTGATGATGGGACTTGACAAATAACAAAAGATAAATTATGAAATTGAAACGATTTATATGTGTACAATGATAGTGCAGATATATGAAGTTGGGTAACTTGAAAAATTTGATGATGAGCATATAAATTGGATTGAAGTTGATGGATTAGAACAGATTGATTAAATTTTGCTTCTTGAGTTAGAACTGTATCATTCTGGTTTAAGGTAGCTGATACAATAGATACTGCCTGAACTTTCATATCTTATGAAAATTCATCTGATCCTTTAAAAGAAGATAATTTATGACAAGATAATCAACAATGTTGAAATTCTGTTTACACAACATTATATGAGAAACAGTATAAATATTGAATGAATGTAAAAGATACAAATTGGCATTTTTTTTCAATATCAAAATGAACTAATACAATAATATGTATGGATTGAATCTGTGAATATACTTGAATTAATTCAACTTCATGACTAGTAACTCCAGATACTATAGATTTAAATGGGTGACTATGATATGGTTATTCTGAATTTACTGGAGGATTAATAATGGATGAATTAAGAATGTTTTCAACAAGTTATACAAAAACTCAATTGGAACAAATGTATACAGATAGTGATTGAAGTACTGTAACAATAGTTGATTCTAATTGAGCAAAAATGTATAGTAATTGAACATATGCAACTAGTTGTAATGCTTATAGAAACTCAATAGCTTATAATAGTAATTGAAATTGAACTTATCGGATTAAACCAGACAATAATGTAGCTTATAAAGTATATTGTGATATGACAACTCAATGATGATGACGGACATTGATTTTAAAATATGACAAAAATTATGCTACTGATACAACATACTGAATTACAAAAAATTGATTAAGAAATGTAAAAGATAGAACTAATTTAGAAGTTTATAACATTTGATCAACAGTTATGGATTCATATACAAATGCAATGCCATTAATTGATAATTGAGCAACTATGTTTATGCATGTTTCTTTGGAAGTTTGAGACACCTTATACCAAGAAGTATTTTTCTCTGATATTTATAGAACTGTACAAGCAAATTCAAGTTTATTATTTGATCCATCATTGGATACAAATTCATCAACTCATACATGAACTATTACTACTGTTTATAACTATACTAGTTCAATGTGAGCAACGGATAAAACAAGATGGTATGATAGTAATATGAATATTATGCCTGATTATGATCAAAAAGCAAGTACTGCCTGTCAATCATATTATAATGATTTATCACAATCATGGAGTTCTGCTATGTGGAGTAATACGGACAGAGAATGAGCTGTATATTGTTCTTGTGCAGGTATATCATTAACATGACATAATGTTCCTCATGTAAATTGGTGATTTGTATGAGATGATAATACTCAACAAATCTATTGAACAGATAATTGATATCCTTTAAAAGTATGAACTTATTGTGCAACAAAAAGTAATGCTGATTCAACAGGTAGTTGTGGAGTTTTGCATAGACTAAATTTAATGTTTATAAGATAGATTTAATCTATTAAGTATAAAATATTTTGTATAAACTAAATAAAAACTTTGATTTTAAATAAATCAAAGTTTTTATTTTTATTTGAAATTATATATAAAAAAGATAGAATAAATTTTGATATTTATTTTTTGAAAAATAACTAATGAAAGTTATAATTTTGGCTGCATGAGAAGGTACAAGATTGAGACCACTTACTCTTACTACTCCAAAACCTCTTATAAAAGTTTTTTGAAAACCAATTATAGAATATACTCTAGAATATCTTTATAAGTTTGTTGATGAGTTTGTAATAGTAGTAAAATACAAAAAAGAATTATTTAAAGATTATTTAAAAGATAATTATAAGTGAATAAATATCACTTATATAGAACAATGAGAAGAAAAATGAACTGGTGCAGCTATAAAATGAATAGATATAATTTGAGATTTATTAGTTATAAATTGAGATAGTATTTTTGATAAAGATGATATATTAAATCTTGTAAATTTAAAATGATATGGATGTCTTGTAAAAAAAGTAGCAAACCCTGAAAAATACTGAATATTGAAAGCTAATGAAGAGAATGAAGCTACTGAAATCATAGAAAAACCTGAAACTTTTGTATGAAATTTAGCTAATTTGTGAGTTTATAAAGTAAATAGTGATTTAGTAAATTATTGTACCACTATTTCCCCTTCTAAAAGATGAGAAATAGAAATCACTTGTGCTTTAAATCTATTTTTTAAAAATTTTCCTTTTAAATTACTTGAGATTAAATGAGATTTTTTAGATATTTCTTATCCTGAAGATATAGAAAAAACTGAAAATATTTTAAAAGATAAGCTTCTTGTAAAACCAATTTTTTGAGAGGCTATACAACTCGAAAAAATATGAGATCTAGATTTATATCTTTGAATTAGAAAAGAATTTATAGATGATTTAATAAAATTTTCTACTAATTTAGAAGATACAAGTTTAGTTAATAATACATGAGATTTAAAGAGATTTTCTTCTCTAGAAAAATTTGAAAAATGGTATAATGATGAAGATAGATTTTTATTTACTTTAGTATGAGAAGAAAAAAAACTAGCTTGAATTTGGTGGGCAAGACCTTCTAAATTACCTACAATTACTCAAATAACTGATAACGAAATTGCACACGAAGTGATAAATAATGAAAAAGATAGTCATACAAGTTGAATAAGGATTTATCCAGATTTTAGATGAAAATGACTTGCAAAAGTTATCTTAAAAACAAGTACTTACTTTTATAGAAAGATTTTTCCTAATGCTTATATTTGTGTTGATGTAGATAAAAATAATATACCTTCACAAAAAACTTATGAAAAGAATTGATACATATTTTTTTGATATTGAGAAAACAAGAAGACTGTTGAATCAGAAGTAAACGCAAGACTTCTTTATGTTGAAAAACCTTATAAATAATAAACGTTTAATAATGAAAAAATCTGCTTTAGTAAAATATATATTATCATTAGTAATTTTAATTACCTGATTATCTGTTTTTACTACATTCTGAGCAAGTATTTTAATACAAAATACTAAGCTTGTGTATAAACTGTCGAATAATATATATTTAAATTCTCAAACTCTAAATAAAACTTATTTGATTTATAAAAGTAATAATGATTTAAGTTGAGCTTATTTTCAATCTTCTTGTAATGTTTGAACAAAGCTTATTTGAAGCAAATCAAACTTATATTTGTTTGAATTAACAGTAAAAAACAAAGATTGTTCAAACAATGTTTTTTTCTTGAAATCAAAAGATTGAATACTTAACGAAACTGAGTTAAACTTAGTTGATGATTATAAATTATATAATATACTTCTTGATTACTCTTCTAAAGATTTAAATGCTTTACTAAAAACTGTTAGTAAATTATCATCAAGTTTAAAAATCTTTAATGATTATAAAACTTCTTTACTTGATGATAAATATAATTTTTCAAAGAAAAAAAGAAATTATGAAGAACTTGTTTATAAATCAGAAGTAATTATTTCAATCCTAGAAAAAAGAGAACAAAAATATATTATTCCTGTACCTTGATATGACTTGCCTACAAGTAATGCTTCTAAAATTCCAAATTCTTGAAGACCTTACAGGCAAGATACTACTGATTGAATTCATCATTCTTGGGATATAGACGCTCCTTATTGAACTAAAGTAGTTGCATTAGATGATTGAATAGTTGTAAGAATTGTAAACTGATGGGAAATGAGTGATTTACAAAATATAAGAGAATGAAAAAACCTTAGTGATGATGATAAGGCTAGAAATCTTGATTTACTTAGATGAAATCAAATTTGGATAAAAACAATGAAATGAGAAGTTGTTATGTATGCTCATCTTAGTAAAATTGTTGATTCATTAAAAGAATGAGTTATGATAAAAAAATGAGACTATATCTGAAATATATGAATCACTTGAGTTCCTGATGCAGGATATACTGATTATCATTTAGATTTCTCTATTTGTGAGAATCCTTATAATCTTTGAAAAGTATGAAGTTATGATATAGTTGATTATATGAGATGGCCATGGATATTTAAATGAGAATCAAAAGATTATATTGTCGAACATCAATGAAGTATATTTAAAAAATAAATATAAAAAAGTCAATTCAATTAAATTGTTACATACAAAATAATATAGTAAACTTATTATAAGGTTAACTATATTATTTTTTATTTTTAATTATGAAAAACAAGAATACAGAATATAGAACACAGAATGTAGTATTAAAACAAAATCTTCTAAGTTCTAAATTCTATAAACTACTAACTAGTAAAACATGAGGTTTCACTCTAATTGAATTAATTGTTACAATAGTGATATTAGCAATTTTATGAACTATTGCATTCATAAGTTTTCAGTGATACTCTAGAAATTCTAGAGATAGTGTCAGAATAGCTGATATAAATAGTGTAGAAAAAAGTCTATGAATCTTTATTGTAAAAACTTGATTCTATCCTATACCTGATAGTAATAAAGAAATTACGTATGCATGAGGACCCGCTTGGATAGAATGAACTATCTGAGATATAGTAATGAAAAATATAGATAATGTAAGTAAAAAACCTATTGATCCACTAACTTCTAATGAATATACTTATAGTATCACTTCTTCTAAAAAAGAATATGAAATCTGAGCTATTAGTGAATGACAAAGTTTAACTTATAATAATTCTTTTGTTCCTAATTCTTATGCTGCTGATTTAAGCAAAACTAATGCTGTTGCTTATATGAAATGAAACTATAATGAAAAGATTATTAAAATTGCTACTTGATGAATAAATTATATTTTAGCTATACCTACAATAATAGTAACGGATATAACTAATCCAAGAATTGAAGATTTAATCGCTGAAAAAAAGCTAGTTTATAGAAACTTTACAAATATACCTCATTCTTATAATCCAACTTGAACTGGTGGTTTTGACTATGAAACAAATAGAATTGAAGTTTATAGTTGAGCTGCTATTAGTTTAGAAGATAATATAAATAAAATAAATTTTGTAGAAAATCTTCAAGATGCTTATAGTTGAACTATTATTTGATGAACTGAAAATTATCAAGATATAACAAACATAGATACTAGTACTGAAGCAGATAAAGCAGTAGACCTAGTAAATAATTATATAACAAACAATGTTTGATGAATAACATGAAAAATAACTACTTTAATCTATAATACTTGTGCTTTAGACTGACAAATTATTGATCATAATCAGACTATTACTGCTTATAGTGAAAATAGTATATTGTCTTGAGCTAGTTATGAATGTGTTGATAGAAGTCAAGAAAGAACTTGTAATAATTGAGTACTTAGCTGAGATGATAGCTATCAATATAAATCTTGTGTAAAATGAACTGCGGTTATTTGTAGTGAATGATATGAAATAAGTTGAAATAGTTGTGTTCCTATAACATACACTGTTAATTTTGATTGAAATTGATGAACTTGACATACTCCTACGACTAAATCGGTAGATTATAATACTGCTATTTGAACACTACCTAGTAATCCAACGATGTCTTGATATACATTTAATGGTTGGTATACAACAAGTACTTGATGATCTCAAGTAACTGAAAGTACTATTGTTTTATGAAATACAACAGTATATGCTAACTGGAGTGTTGCTGTTTGAAGTATGGAATTAGTTTATACATGATTAGTAAATTGAGACATAATAGAACTACCATTTAAATGAACTGTGAATATAACAAATATAGATTGGTGAGATGATTGAGTTAATACTTGTCCTACAACTGCAACATGAATTGTTAGCTGTACATATACAAATGCATCCAAATGAAGTTATACAATACATGTCAGTTGATTATCAACTTGATTTTGAAAAACTACAACAGCTTCATGAATTACAAAGTTAACTCAGGTACCAGAGTGGCAATGAATGTGATTAACTGATTTAAGTAATGCTTTTAGAGGGGCATCTAATTTAGTATATCTAGACCCAAGTTTAGATACTTCAAATGTTACTGATATGAGTTGGCTGTTTCTATTTGCAACATCATTTAATCAATCTTTAAGTAATTTTGATACGTCTAAGGTTACAAATATGAAGTGAATGTTTTATTGAGCTTCTGTATTTAATCAATCTTTAAGTAGCTTTAATACTTCAAATGTTACTAATATGAGCTCAATGTTTCGGGATGCTACAGTATTTAATCAATCTTTAAGTAGCTTTGATACTTCAAATGTAACTGATATGGCCTGAATGTTTACCGCAGCAAAAGCGTTTAATCAATCTTTGAGTAATTTTGATACTTCAAATGTATTATATATGTATCGGATGTTTTCTGCAACAGATAATTTTAATCAGTCTTTAAGTAATTTTAATACTTCAAAGGTTACAACTATGATGTGAATGTTTGATAATGCAAAAGTATTTAATCAGCCTTTAAGTAATTTTAATACTTCAAATGTCACATCTATGGCTTGAATGTTTATGAGAGCAAGTTCTTTTAATCAACCTTTAACTAATTTTAATACTTCAAAGGTTACAACTATGAATCAAATGTTTAATTGAGCAACATTATTTAATCAATCTTTAAGTAATTTTGATACTTCAAAGGTTACTAATATGAGTTGGATGTTTACTTCAGCAAGTACATTTAATCAATCTTTAAGTAATTTTGATACTTCAAATGTAATAAATATGAGTTACATGTTTATGTGAGCAAGTTCTTTTAATCAACCTTTAACTAATTTTAATACTTCAAAAGTTACTAATATGAGTTCAATGTTTTGATGAGCAATATCTTTTAATCAACCTTTAACTAATTTTGATACTTCAAATGTAACAGATATGAGTTATATGTTTAACTCAGCAACTTCTTTTAATCAACCTCTTAGTAATTTCAATACTTCTAATGTTATTAATATGAGTGGTATGTTTAGAGCAACAGCATCTTTTAACCAATCTTTAAGTAATTTTGATACTTCTAAAGTTACTAATATGAGTCAGATGTTTGCTTCTACAACGATATTTAATCAACCTTTACCATTTGATACTTTAAGTGTAACAAATATGCAGTGAGTATTTAGTGGAGCAATAGCATTTAACCAATCTTTAAATAGTTTTAATACTTCAAATGTTACGGATATGAGTAAAATGTTTTTGTGAGCAAGTAGTTTTAATCAACCTTTAAATAGTTTTGATACTTCAAAAGTCACTAACATGCAAGCTATGTTTTATTGAGCAATAGTATTTAATCAATCTTTAAGTAATTTTAATACTTCTAATGTTACTAATATGAGTCAAATGTTTTACTTAGCAAGTGCATTTAATCAACCGTTAAGTAATTTTAATACTTCTAATGTTATTAATATGAGCTTTATGTTTTATAAAGCGTCATCGTTTAACCAATCTTTAAGTAATTTTAATACTTCAAAGGTTACATCAAGTAATATGACTGCTATGTTTTGGTATACAACAAACTTTAGTAAAAATATATCATGTTGGAATGTATGACTTATAGCCTCATTACCTACAAGTTTTGCAACAAGTTCTGCTTTATTATCTTCAAATTATCCTTTATGGTGAACAAATGGTTCAACATGAACTTGTGAGTAATATATAATTTGTATTTAAAAAAGCTTTCTAATTTAAATTAGAAAGCTTTTTTGTTTGTAAATTAAAGACTCCAATCAATTTCTTTTTTTCATATCTTTTTTAAATAATCATTTGTTTTACTAAAAGGTTTACTTCCTAAAAATCAATTATACGCTGAAAATGGTGAAGGATGAGCTGATTCTATAACTAAATGCTTTTTTGTATCAATGAGTATTTTTTTATTTCTTGCAAAGTTTCCCCAAAGTATAAATACTATTCATTCTTTTTTTTCTGAGATAGTTTTTATAACTTTATCTGTAAAAGTTTCCCATCATATTTTAGAATGACTTGCTGGAAGTCATGCTCTGACTGTTAAAATTGCGTTTAACATAAAAACTCCTTCTTTTGTCCATTTCTCAAGATTTCAACTATTTGGGATTTCTGATCATATATCATCTTTTAATTCTTTATAAATATTTTTTAATGATGGTGGTGGAGTTACTCAATCTTGTACAGAAAAACAAAGTCAATGAGCTTGTCAAACTCAGTGATATGGATCTTGTCATAAAAGTACTACTTTTACCTTATCAAAAGGAGTATAATTAAAGGCATTAAATATATTTTTTGGATTTGGATAAATAGTAATTCAAGATTCTATATCATCTATAATTTGTTTTTTTATAACCTTGAAATAATCTTTTTCAAACTCATCTTTTAGTATTTCTAACCATGAAGAATCTATTTTTATATCTCAAGACATAATTATATTTTAAAAACTAAAAAAACTTATATCTTTAAAAATATAAGTTTTTTTAGTTTTTTTACAAGTTTATTTAACCCATAGTACCATCTTATATAATTTAGAATAATCTCATAATCCTGAATCAGCATGGAAAGAAGTTAAATTAAGTTTTTTAATCTCTGATCATATAGAGCTTGTATATACTTGATTCCAAATCCAAGATCATGCTGTTGTATATGGACAAGTATATGCAGGAATATATATTTGCTCAGTTGTTGCATCATAATATGTTGTATTTGTTATATCATGTGCAGAACATACTATATTAACTTCATTTCATGAGGCGTCTGTTACATAAAACCAAGTTCAAGATGTATCCATTGAGTATCATAAATAATTCAAATCTAGTCTTAAGCTTCAAGAATTAGGTAAAGTAATATTTGCATAATAATCTAATACATCTCAAGAAGCATTATAATCACTCCATCTAATAGAACCTGTATCAGACTCTATAAAATCCGTCATAGTGTTGTAAACTAGTGTCATTTTTGATTGAAAATCTGTAAGAGTTACTCAACTATCTATTCTATTCCAATCAAATGCTTTCATATAACCTCAATTTACCATATCACATTCAACCTGAATTGCTGCAGCACTACTATATTTTATCCAATAAAGTCAATTTCAATTGCTATTATATGCTGTAGAATTCAAGTATGCCTCACAACTTGCTGCATAACTTCCATTACTATATCTTTTAGCTCAATTATAGTCAACTATAGTTACTGTAGTTCAATTACTATCAGTATACATTTGTTCTAATTGAATTTTTGTATAACTAGTTGAAAACATTCTTAATTCATCCATAATTACTCCTCAAGTAAATTCTCAGTAACCATATCAAACTCATCAATTTAAATCAAGTGTATCAGGATTTACCATTCATGAAGTCGAATCAACTCAAGTATATTCACAGATTCAATCTAAACATATAATTGTATTTGTTCATTTTGATATAGAATAGAAATGCCAATTTGTATCCAATGCTTTAAGTCCGCTACTGTATTGTTCAGGATATAATGTTGTATAGGTTGAATTTCAATATTGAGTATTGTTTTGTCATAAATTATCTTCTTTTAAAAGATCAGATGAATTTTCATAAGATACAAATGTACCTTGAGTATCTACTGTATCAACTAACTTAAACCAGAATGATACTGTTTTTACTGGTGAACTAAAAGATAATCCTGTTGTTTTTAACCATCAACTTCAATCCAATTTATATGCTCATCACCCAATTTTTCAAGTAACCCAAGTTCATATATCTGTACTATCATTGGACACATATAAGTTATTTCCATTTCATAATTTATCTTTTGTTATTTGTCATGTTCCATCATCAAAATCCCAATATCAAATTATATTTGTCATTAGAGAACTTTTTTCACATGAATCTATTGTTGCGGTATATCAAGAATTACATGATGATAATACACAAGATCACCGTGTTCATCATGACCAAGTTTGGATTCATGTTCAGTTAGTTATAGTACATGATTTTGTATCTGAAATACAACTAGTTCAACTATCTTCTGTATGATATCATGTACTACAAGCATATCTACACGCAGTTGTACTCGCGGTAGTATTGTATACTGCTACATTTGTTGGTAACCAACTTGTTCAATTCCATGTTTGAGTTATAGATGAGGCTGTATTGTATGATGAATTTGCAACTTTTCATGTACATGCTACAACTTGTGTGTTTGCACTACATGATCAAGCTATATTTGTGACATTTGCTGTTAGGCTTGCTGGTCATTGTGTTGTTGTACTACATGTATAGTTTGTTCTAGTAGCAGCTATTGTATTACAAACACTTCCATAATTTCTTGTTGCACTAAATATTCAAGTTGATGTTGCTGCTTGATTTGTTCAACATACATTTATTGTTGCTCAGCTTGCGTTTGTTCAGAAATTTCAACTTACTGTATATGTATTTAATGTACAAGATCAAGCTATATTTGTTACATTTGTTGTTAAACTTGCTGGTCATTGTGTTGTAGTACTACATGTATATCATGTCCTTGTTGCTGATATCGTATTACATACATCTCAGTAATTTCTTGTTGTACTAAAGATTCAAGTTGATGTTGCTGTAACATTTGTTCAACATACATTTATTGTTGCTCATGCAGCATTTGTTCAGAAATTTCAACTTACTGTATATGTATTTATACTACAACTTCATGCTATATTTGTTACATTTGTTGTTAAACTTGCTGGTCAGTTTGTTGTAGTACTACAAGTATAATTTGTTCTAGTTGCCGCTATTGTATTACATACACTTCCATAACTTCTTGTTGTACTAAAGATTCAAGTTGATGTCGCTGTAACATTTGTTCAACATACATTTATTGTTGCTCATGCAGCATTTGTTCAGAAATTTCAACTTACTGTATATGTATTTATAATCCACTGAGCATATATTGTTGCCTCTCATAATACTATTGTACTTATTGTTATCTGACTTCATCATGTACTTGCTGTAAACCATCAAGCAAATGTATAACCAGTTCTACTCGTTGTTGCTAATGTTCAAATAGCTGTATTATAATTTACTGTTTTTATTGTTGGACTTGCTGTTGTTCATCAGTTTGCATTAAATGTTATTGTATAACTATTTATGGTCCACTGAGCGTATACTATTGCATCTCATAACACTATTGTATTTGTTGTTATTTGACTTCATCATGTACTTGCTGTAAACCATCAAGCGAATGTATATCATGTCATTGTAGGGGTGCTTGGTAATGTTCATATAGCTGTATTATAATTTACTGATTTGATTGTTGGCGTATGTCAACCTCACCCATTTCAATCAAATGTTACTGTATAATTATTTATATTCCACTGTGCATATACTGTTGCATCTCATAACACTATTGTTCAAGTATTTATTTGAGTTCATCCACTTGCCGATGTATACCATCAATTAAATGCATATCATGTCATTGTTGGAGTGCTTGGCAATGTTCAAATAGCTGTATTATAAGTAACTGATTTACTTGTTGGC
>JAQUWS010000036.1:0-3052 GCA_028692735.1 Candidatus Altimarinota bacterium | reverse complement strand
TTGATTCTGTTATTTGAGTTCATCCACTTGCCGATGTATACCATCAATTAAAAGTATATCATGTCATTGTTGGTGTGCTTGGCAATGTTCAAATAGCTGTATTATAAGTAACTGATTTACTTGTTGGCGTATGTCATGTTCAACCATTTCAATCAAAGATTACTGTGTAATTATTTACATTCCATTGTGCATATACTGTTGCATCTCATAATACTGTTGTTGATTCTGTTATTTGACTTCATCCTGTACTTTGAGTATACCATCATACAAATGTATATCAATCTTTTGTTGGGTTTGTTGGTAATGTTCAAATACTTGAATTATATGTAACTGATTTACTTGTTGGGGTATGTCAAGTTCAACCGTTTCAATCAAATGTTACTGTATAACTATTTATACTACATAATCATAATATGTTTGATACGTTTTCAGTCAATATTGTAGGTCACTGTGTAGTTGTACTACAAGTATATCATGTTCTTAATGCACTAATTGTATCACAAGTACTTCAGTAATTTCTAGTTGTACTAAATATTCAATTTTCATCAGCTATTACGTCACTTCAACAAACATCTACTGTTGCTCAGCTTGCATTTGTTCAGAAGTCTCAACTTATAGTATATGTTGCTGTAACACAACTATTTCAACTAATAGTATATCAAGTATTACAACTTATAACTGTAGGATTTTCTTCTTCTATTGGATTTATTAAATTTCAATCATTACATTCTATACTTGATAATATATATGAATATATTCAATTATTTTCAGATACTCAAGTAGATAATACCCCTGTTAATATTTCTGCATGATTTATCAAAGGAATAGAATAAGTATGAGAATAATATAAATAACTTCAACTAGCATCACAATTTGTTGGATCTCCTTTTATACAATTTGAATACTTATAATCTTCACTTCAACTTAATACTCAATCAACACATGTTCTTGTTTGTGCTCTATCTATACAACTATAACTTGAACCATATGATATATTGTTTTCACTATATGCAGTTACCTGTTGATTGTGATTTATTGTTTGTCAGTCAAGTGTACAACTATTGAAAAATACTGTAGTTATTTTTCATGAAATTCATCAAACATTGTTTATTATATAATTATTTATCAAATTTACAGCTTTATCTGGTTCCCCTATTGTATCAATTTTCATTATTTCATCATAAGTATTTGTTCATTCAACAACTGTTCAACTATAAATCTTTTGTAAATTAGTAACAAAATCTATTTTATTTTCATTATTTGTAAAATCAATTGATGATCCACTATAAGCAACTAATTCTTGTGGACTAAAGTCAAATCATCATGTCATACTATATCATGAGGTTTTATATGAATCTGGTACGTTTGAATAATCATTATATACTAATTCTTTGTTTGAAATTATACTCTCTATATCAGTATTATTTAGATTAGATGTAATTATACTTGGAATAGCTAAAACATAACTAACTCATCAAGTACTTACTTTTATTATTTTTTCATTGTATGTTCATTTTATTTTTGCTATAACTTTTTTTGTTCATAATGCATAAGTTTTTTGTGTTAACAAATTTTCTTTTATATAGGCTGTACTTGCATCTTCTATAATTGTTCAGATTTGATATTCTCTTTTATTATTTGTTATACTGTATGCGTATTCTGAATTAGTTAATGGATCTATTGGTTTTTTGTTTATGTTTTCTATATTTTTAGTTACATTATCTCATATTGTTCATTGTACCCAAGCTAATCATCATTTATATGTAATACTAGTTGGATTATCTGGAGTAGGATAATATCATGTATTTACAATAAATAATCATAAATTTTTTTCTATATTATCTATATCAGATATTCTAACACTATCTCTTGAACTTTTTGAAAATCCTTGAAAACTAAGAAAACTTATTGTTGTTAATATTGCTAATACAACAATAGTTACAATTAACTCAACTAAAGTAAAAGCTTTTTTAGTAGAATTTAGTTGATAGAATTTGGGATTAAGAGATTTTAATATTTTATCTTTTGGCTTTATTTTACATTCTACATTCTGTATTCTAGATTCTAGATTCTTGTTTTGCATAATTTAAAATAAAAAAATAATATAGTTTGCCTTATAATAAGTCTACTATATTATTTTTTTAGTGTCTATTATTTTATATTGACTTTTTTATTTTCATAATTTTAATTAATTATTTTAGTTAATAATTCATAAATACTTAATACTTGCATATTTTTCACTTCTTTTGCTCTTTTTATATTTTCTGGAATTGTATCGGTAACTATTAAATTATCCAAGTTAGATGCTAACTCTATATGAGAATTGTTTGGAAAAACTCAGTGAGTAGCAAAAGCATCTACACTATTTACTCAAAGCTCTCTTAATTTATTGGCTGTGTTTTTTATAGTTCATCCTGATTGAATTAAATCATCAAGTATAATTGTATCTTTTCCTTTTGGATTTCATTCTTTTACCGTAATTACTCTTTTGTCTCATTCTCTAACTTTTGAACAAACAATAGTATCAAAATCTTTAAAATCTTTTCAAAATCTTTTATATGCTCATTCATCAGGATAAACTATGCTTTTTCATTCTATTTGTTTTTTTAGTAAATTCATTGTTGTATGCATCTCTGCATTTACATTGTGAGAATCAAATAAAAATCTTTCTACAAGTGCATGTATATCAAAAGTATGAATTGATGTTTTTCAGTTTCTACCTGATGGTAATTGGTTAAATATATCTGCAAAATATTTGGCTGTAGCAATTTGTCCTTTTGTATCAATTCTTTCCATTGTTCAAACTGGGAAATAAGGCATAATGATTCTTAATTTATCAACATAATAATCAAGTATTCATCTGATTATTGCATAGTTGAAAAACAAGTCTTTTGGATTAGAGAAGTCTCAAATGTATGTTACTTCTTTATGTTCAATTACATCTTTTACTTTATCAATAAACATATTTGGCCACTCGTCTGGGAAACTATCAAAACTTGTATTAGCATGATTTAAGTTTTTTTCTTTTGCTATCTTTTCTCAAAGATAATCA
>JAQUWS010000083.1 GCA_028692735.1 Candidatus Altimarinota bacterium | reverse complement strand
CAATTTGTTTTATCAGTTACTTCTTGAACTTTATTTCATATAGATTTTTGCATTTCTTTTGGAATTTTATATCAAATATCATTTAAAATAAATGTTGCTCATCATTTTCATGATTGAGAATTTATTTGAATTGGTCTGTATTCTAATCATATATGTTCTGGGTTTATTGGTAAATATGGAATATCCCATACTTCATCTCATGTAGCTTTTCTTTTTTCTTGTTTTGTTAATCATTTACTTATAGCATCTTGATGGCTTCAACTAAATGCAGTATGAACTAATTCTCAAGCATAAGGATATCTTGGATGTATTGGTATTTTAATTATTCCAGATATTCTTTCAGATATTTCTCATATGTTGCTTAAATCTAATTCAGGATCAACTCAATGTGAAAACATATTTAAAGCAACTGTTCATATATCAATATTTCAGCTTCTTTCTCAATTAGGAACTCCTATAACTCATTCTACTCTATCAGCACCAGCTTTTATTGCTAATTCAGTTGCTGCAACTCAAGTTCATCTATCATTATGAGCATGTACACTAATAATTGCTTTAATTCTACTTTTAGTTGCTTCTACATGAGTTTTTAAAGCTCTGCTCATATACTCTATTTTGTCAGCATATCTATCAGGAGTTGAGTTTTCTACTGTTGCAGGTAAATTGAATATTATATCTTTTCATCAAAATCAGTTCCATCTATCAAATACTTTTTTACATATTTCTTCTGCATATTCAATTTCTGTTCAAGTAAAGCTTTCAGGAGAATATTCTAACTGAAAATTTCAAGTAAAATCTGCAAAGTATTTTTTTACTAAATCTACTCATTCTTCTGCAATATTTATTATTTCATCTTTTGATTTATTGAAGACTGTTTCTCTTTGTTGAGTTGATGTTGAGTTGTAAATATGGATTATTACATTTTTTGCTCACTCTAAAGATTTTCTTGTTTTTTCTATTAATTCATCTTTACATTGAATTAATACTTGAATTTTTACTCATTCAGGAATTAAATTTTCTTCAATTAATTTTCTTACAAATTGATATTCTGGTTCAGAAGCTGCTGGGAATCAAACTTCAATTTCTTTAAATCACATTTGAACTTGCATATTGAAGATTTCTAATTTTTCTTCAACTGTCATTGGTTTTCTTAATGATTGATTTCAATCTCTTAAGTCAACTGTACACCAAATAGGTGCTTTTTCTATGTCTTTATCTGGCCATGTTCTATCTGGTAATTTAAAGTTTGCATTTTCTGGAACTTTATAATGTCTTTTAGCTAATTCTCAAAAAGCTTTTACTCTGTCTTCTATAGATTCATGTGTATTCATTGTATTCATAAGTATTGTGGTTAAAAAAATTAATGTATAAAAAAACTCTCATAGGTTTCCCTAAGAGAGTTTGTATAAATTATGTTTTATAAAATTAATTTACATCAAAATAGCTCTTAGGTTTGTTTCCTAGAAGTAGAAGAGCTAGTAGTAATAAATTAGTTTTATTTGTCATACAATATTTGTTATCTAAATAATTGTTGTTTGTATTATATAATTTTTTTTCATTTGTCAAATGTTTTTTAAATTAATTTTCTATGTTTAATTTTGGTAATATGTTTATTAAGTATTTTTGGTACCAAACATCGTCTTTAAAATATTCGTGTAAATAATTTGAAATAAAACTTAGTATTTCATTTTGGGAAAAATTTCAAAATCATTGTCATGTAAGTTCTGATTTAATAATTCATATTACTCAGTTTTGCCATCTTTCAAGTTCTTTTATGTTATCTGGATTTCTTATTTTTAAACTACTATTTCATACTCTTGGATGATATTGTTCGAGTATTCATAATACTCTTTCTTCAATTATATATTTATATGAAATTATGCTACTTTGAATTTGGTGTTTATATGTTAATTCTCTTTGTTTTTCCATGTTTTAATTATTATTTTTTAAAATCTATTATATTCATTATCTTTGGTTTTGTTTCTAGTACTACTCATCATTCAATCGGAGTATATGAATTATAACTTGTTCAAGTTTTTTTGTTTGAGTAGCAAAAAATATCAAAATCTTTATTATTGAGTGTTTTTTTGACTTCTTCAAATTTTGATAATTCAACTCATTCAATGACATAGACTTTACTATTTTTATTATTAATTATGTAAATAAATTCATTTCAATATTTGTTTTTTTTATGTTCATTTTCATGGTATTCTGAAATTTTTATTCAATCAGAAATCCTTTCCAAATTTGCTTTTATTGAATGTATAGGATTAAAATTATCCATTATTTTTCATATTGAAGAGTTTACATTATCTCAGATTTGTCATATTTTTTCTAAAAAATATCAAGAAATCTCTTGTATAGAAGGAATTTCTCTAGATTTATAATTTGCTGTATTCATAAGTAAAAAAATTTAAAAAATAAAAAAAACTCTCTTTCGGGTTTATCCTAAGAGAGTTTATAAAAATCGTAAAACTATTTAATTATTTTAATTCACGAAAAATATCTCTTAGGTTTTTTCCTAAAAGTACGACAATCACTAGAATTAAATTATATTTAGTTGCCATATATTTTTCTTAATCAAATAGTAATTTAATATTATCTAAAAATTTTTAATGTCAAATTTTTTTATTTACATCACTTTATTTTATCTTTATCTATGTATTTCATAAGTTCTGCAAAGTAGTAATCTCATCAGTCTGGTGCTATAATAGCTCATCTTAATCAAGTTTTTCAATTTAAATATTTTTTTGTTCATGATAAAATTGCTCAAGAAGATATTCAATTAAAGTATCATTCTCATATGTAGTCATTTACTCATGGAATTGCATCATCTTCATAATTTACATCAATTACATAGTCAATTAGATATTTGTAATCTTTGTAAAATTGTCATATGTTTCTTATGATGTTATAATTTTTTATTCATTCAATTTTATTAAGTGGATTAATTCCTATTATTTTTATATAGGGATTCTTTTCTTTTAAATATTTTGCTGTTCAAAGTAATGTTCAAGTAGTTCATAGTCATGCAACAAAAAAATCAAGTTTTCAGATTTTTTTATCTATATGAGGTCATGTAAGGTTGTAGTGTGCATCTAAATTGTCATAATTATCAAATTGATTAGGTAAAAAGTATTTTCAAGGATTTTCTTTATGAAGTTTGTTTCTGTAATCAATTGCATCATCAGTAGCTCATGGAACTTCTATAAGTTCTGCTCAATATGATTTTATGAGCTTTTTTTTGCATGGTGCTGT
>JAQUWS010000035.1 GCA_028692735.1 Candidatus Altimarinota bacterium | reverse complement strand
AAAAATTATGAAAAAAACAATTATAATAGGTTCTGCAATTGCAGTACTATGAGTTTTATTTTTATCATCTACTTACGCTGCAGGATGATATGGAAGAAATACCAATTCTTATGCTTGAAAAAACACACAATCACCAACTTTTGTAGATGCAAACAATGATTGAGTATGTGATAATTATGCAAACAGACCACAAGATGGTACAGGAAAACATTATTGAAGAAATAGATAATTTAAAAAATTTTATTACTTATTAATTTTAAAAAATGAAAACAAAAAATAAACTTTTTATAACTATTACAACTGCAACTATTTTAGCAACAAGTATAGCATCAACAAATGCTATGTATTGAAATCAAATGTGAAATTGAACATGAAGCTGACAACATATGTGAATACATAACTCGTGATCTTGAATGATGATGCACTGACAATCTTGATCTCATGATATGTCAAATTGTGATTGTATGTGAACATGAAGCTGACAACATATGTGAATGAATAAATCATGATCAGCAATGATGATGCATACTAAATCATGATCTTACAATATGTGAAATGGATGATGTATGTGAATGTGATCTTGAAAGACCATGAGAATGCAAAGTCCAGAAGATAGTATAGCAAACATAGAAAAAAGTGATTTAAGCGAGCAAGAAAAACAAGATATCATGTATCAATATAGTGAGGAGATGATGGCAAGAGATTTATATAATTATTTTTACTGATTATATAACATAAATACATTTAAAACTATCTCTGAATCAGAACAACAACATATGGATTCTGTAAAAGTAATAATTGATAGATATAATCTTGATACTCCTACAAATTACTGAGAACTTACTTCTTTGTATAATACATTAAAAACAGAAGGTGATAAATGATTAAAAGAAGCTCTTGAATCATGATTAAAAATAGAGATACAAGATATAGAGGATATAGTTGATACTATTAAAACTACTGATAATGATGATGTTAAAGTTATTTTGGTAAACATAGGATGAGCATCATATAACCACTTAAGATGATTTTCAAATGCACTAAAAAATAATTCGTTAACTACAACAATAGATATCAGTTTATACTTAGATGATACAAATCAAAAATGAAATTTGAAAGATAATTTACTTAAAGATTTAGAAAAAGCTTGAATTACATTATCAGAAACAGTAAAATCTAATCTAAATAATTGTAATTCTTGTGATAATTGTAGCCAAATGATGAATAAACATTTGAACGAAACAAAAAAGAATACATATAAAAAATCTATTTGAAACAAGTATGGGAATACTTTAAAAAATATAAACCAAGATAAAAAAACACAACTTCAATCAAAAATAGAAACAAAGATACAAGAAGTTACTGATTCAACAACTATAAGCGATACAGATAAAGAAAAAATTGTTAGCTTATATTATGCACTTAAAGAGTACTTAGATGAAAATTAAGAAATAATTAAGAACAAAAAATCTATCTAATTTTAGATAGATTTTTTGTTGTTTTTGAATAAAATAATTATTATTAATACTTAATCTTTGTCTGTCATTCCGGACTTGATCCGGAATCTACATTATATTTTACTATGGATAAATACTTTGTTTACATAATTAGCAATGCAAATAATACAACATTGTATACTTGAGTTACAAATGATATTGCAAGAAGAATTTATGAACATAAAAATAAATTAATAGATTGATTTAGTAAAGAATATAATATTACAAAATTAATTTATTATGAAATTTATGATGATATAGAAATAGCTATTAATAGAGAAAAATAAATAAAAAATTGGAGAAGAGAATGGAAAGACGAGTTAATTGATAAAATAAACATTAATAGAAATGATTTATATGATGATATTTTAGAATAGTATTGATAGTAATAAAAAAACAATACAAGGAAGATTCCGGATCAAGTCCGGAATGACAAAATATTTTTAATAATTATAAATAATGAAAATAAAAGAAAAAATCATAAATAAACTGCAAGAAACAGGGATTCCTGATTTAAAATTTCTTTTCAGTCAAGAAGTGCTTGATGTTGCTTTAGAAGTACTAGAAGATTTACTAAAAGAAGAAAAAGCCAGATTTGATGATTTGATTAATGATAAATATAAATGATTGGATGATAAAATTTTAAAATTAGCCTCAAAAAGTGTCATTTCGAGCGAAGTCGAGAAATCTGTCGAAGATATAAATAATAAAAATTGAAAAAATATAGAAAAAAATCCCCCTACACCCCCTTTATCAAGGGGGCTAGAACAAAGGCCTTTATTACAGTCAGAATGACAACTTAGTAATGAAATCACATTCGAATTATTTGAAGAATTCTCTTTACTTGATTTATTTTTCTCACTACTTAATCACCTACAAAGTGTAAATTCAAGTGAAAAAATAAGAACAATAATAGAAGAATTTGAGCCAAAATATGTAGATTTCAGCAATTATGTAGCTTATAGTAAAAGATACTATGATATGCTAGTTTTTTGTAGAAAAAATTGCAAACTTGATGATGAACAAAAAAGGATTTTGGATTTATCCATCAAAGCTTATGAAGTAAGATGAATAAACTTAGACAAAGAAAAACAAGATAAACTAAAAGAAATAAGTAAAAGCTTATCAAACCTATCTTTGAAATTTTGAAACAATATACTTGATAGTCAAAAAGAGTTTTATTATGTCTTCAAAAATGATACTTTGATAAAAGATGTACCAGAAAACGACTTACAAGATGCAAAAGCAAAAGCAGAGAAAAAATGAAAAAAATGATATCTTTTTGATTCTTCTCCAGCTTCATATATGGCTATTATGAAGTATTGTATAGATCCAACTATCAGAAAACACTTTTTTGAACAAAAACACAAATTTGCATCAGCAGGAGATTATGACAACAGAAAACTAATCCTTGAAATACTAAAACTTAGAAAAGAAAAATCAAACATACTTTGATACAAAAATTATGCTGAATTATCTCTAGTATTTAAGATGGCTGATAAACCAAAAGAAATAGTAAAACTTATAGATAAGGTAGCTAAAAAAGCAAAGAAAAAAGCAGAAAAAGAGATAAATACTCTAAAAGATTTTTTCAAATTAGTTGATATAAAAAACTGGGATTTAGCTTATTACCAAAGAAGTTATAAAGAACAAAAACTTAAATTTGAAGAAAAAGAATTAAAAAAATACTTTGAATTTGATAAAGTTTTAAACTGACTTTTTACTATCGTGCAAAAACTTTATTGACTAGAAATGAGAGAAATAAAGCTAGATTCTTACTCTCAAGACCTAAAAATCTATGAAGTTTACAAAGACGATAAACTTATATCTTACTTTATCTGAGATTATTTTTACAATGAAAACAAGAGATCCTGAGCATGGTGTGATAATCTAAGACCAAAAATAGTGAATAGTGAACAATGAAAAGTGAATAATAAAACAGTTATACCAGCTTCTTCTTCGATTATTGATGCATCCTCTTCCGTAATTCCTGCATCCTCTTCCGTAATTCCTGCGAAGGCAGGAATCTATAAAAAAGGTCAAGACAATTCCAATGATTCCTGAACAAGTCCGGAATGACATCATAGTGAAAAAACACAATTATTGCTTCCAATAATAGTAAATGTCTGTGCATTTGCAAAACAAGAAAAATGAAAAACACTACTAAACCATATAGATGTAGAAACTATGTTTCACGAATTTGGTCATGCAATCCATGAGATGTTATCAAAAAGTAAATATAGTGAATTAAGTTGATTCAATGTAGAATGGGATTTTGTAGAATTACCATCACAACTTATGGAAAACTGGAGTAATGAAGAAGAATCACTGAAATTGTTTGCAACTCATTATCAAACTTGAGAAAATATCCCAAAAAAGATGCTAAAAACTATGGAAAAACTAAAAACTTATGGTGTAGGGAATTTTACAATAAGACAAAATGAGTTTGCTATGCTTGATATGCACTTACATACAAAAAAAATTCCTATAAATATTCAAGATCTTGATAATCTAGTTTTAAATATAGTAAACAACTATTCATCTATACAAAAAGATGAATCCTACAAGATGTATTCTTCATTTTCCCATATATTTGATTGATGATACTGATCTTGATACTATAGTTATATGTGGGCAGAAATCATAGAAGCCCAAGTATGGGAAGAATTCAAGAAAAACGGTATTTTTGACAAAAAAACAGCAAAAAGATTTTACGAAACCATACTTTGAGCCTGAACAACCAAAAAAGCAAGTGAACTATTTCACGATTTTCTATGAAAAGAAGTATCACCCAAAGCATTCCTAAAAAGAAAGAAATTTTAAAAAACTACCCCCTTGAATAAAAAAAACTTTCGCAAACTGTCATTCTGAACTTGTTTCAGAATCTATAGTTCGTAAAACAATAAAAAACTTTACAGATTGTCATTCCGGACTTGATCCGGAATCTTCCTTGTATTTCACTAAATTGTATCTAAATTGTCATTCTGAACTTGTTTCAGAATAATAAAAAAGATAAATACCTTGTCATTTCGACCAGAGTGGAGAAATCTGTACTATGCATATACAAATAAAAATAAATAAAGCATATTTTAACTCTCTGACAGATTTCTCAACTTCACTTGAAATGACATAATAAAACAAAAAAAACTTTCATGCTAACTTTCGTCATTCTGAGGCAAGTTTTCAGGAGCTATAATACAAGCAATTTTAAGTTATAATAAAGCTTATTCTTCTTACTTTTGAATCCAAAAGTAACAAAAGATTTAGGGGGAGCAAATTTCAGCTTGTAAAGTTTAGAGCTTTCTAGAAGTACTCACTATAGTTGCTCCCCCTAAGACCCCAATATTTCTAGATGTTTTTATTTTCATTCAAATCTTGCAGAGTAGTTCAAATTAGAAGTTCTTTTATTTGACTAAAATAAAAAATACTCTAATATCATTTTAAACTAAAAATAATTAAAAATATATGAAAAAAGTAATATATGCATTAATAGCAATTCCTTTATTTATTATATGACCTTTGTGATTATTAACTTGTACAGAATGTTGATATCCAAATTATATTCCTTCTTATGTCGCTTTTGTAATAGCTTCACTTATATACTATATAGTTGTTATAATCCCACTCAACTTTTTTTATAAACAAGAAAAAATTATTTAAGGTAAAAGATTAATTCAAAAAAAATCCCAAAAAATCCCTTGATATTTAAGAAAAATTTTATAAACTAAAACCAACTTACAAAATAATCTATATTTATGACAAAATTGGTTATCGCACTAGATAATCTATCTATTGATGAAGCAAAAGATAGAGTAATGAAAATACAAGAATCTAACAAAGATTCTCAAATAATATTTAAAGTAAATGATCTTCTAGCCTTGGTTTGATATAATTGACTGTTTTCAATTTTTCAAAATTCCAAGGCTTTTTTAATGCTTGATACAAAATACAACGATATTTGAAATACCTTAAAAAACTATTTAAAAAAACTGGCAGATTCTCAGATAAAAGACAAAACTTGTATACTTACAGTCCATGCAAGTGTATGAAAAGAAGCATTGACAAGCCTTGCAAATTACAAAAAAGAATTATGACTTAAAGAACTTAAAATATTTGCTATTACAGCACTTACATCGCTTGATGAAGAAGCAAATATGACTATTTTTTGAAAACCTTCAAAAGAAAATGTGCTTAATTTAGCACAAGTAGCATATGAGTCAGGGATAGATTGAATTGTTTGTTCAGCAAATGAGGTTGCTATGATAAAAGAAATATTTTGAAGAAATATACTTACCTTAACTCCTTGAATAAGATTTGATAAACAAGACAAACAAGACCAAAAAAGAGTAGCAACAATTGATGAAGCTGTAAAAAACGGAAGTGATTATATAGTTATGTGAAGACCTATTTTAAATGCTCCAGATATGCAAGAAGCGATAAATAAAGCACTTGAACTAATAAACTCAAATCATTATGAACCTACAAATAAATACTCGTTTGAAAAATTATTATTAACTTGAACTTGGGAAGATATACTTAAACAAATAGGAGTAATTTATGAAAGAAAAGAAAACTGAAAGTTCTGTCGTATAGCAAGCTGATTACTTACAAATGTCTATATAAACATAGCAGTTTTGGAAAGGTATCCACTTATCCTTAAAAAAATTTCACTAGAACTAAGAAAAAAATTGATAGAAAAAAATATATTTAATCCAGAATTTAGTCATGATTATGTAGTTATGTGAGCCCAAATGTGAAGTGTAAGGATATCATCACACTTGTGAGAAGCTTTATGATTATCATGAACTTCAATTTATACAGAAAAATCATGAGATGATAATAAAGAGATGGCTCTTAAAAGACACTTAATAGACTTAAAATGAAAAAAAATAATACTTAGTGAAGATATAGTTACAAAAGGTACAACTCTAAGAAGGATGACAAAATTTATAAAAGAACTAGAGTGAGTTGTTGTTTGAATTACATGTGTTTGAAATAGAACTTGAAAATATGAATTTGAGTGAATTCCTTTACTAAGCTGTATAATACCCCCAGAATTTGAATATTATTATGATGAAAAAACACCACAAGAAGCAAGAGAAAACTACCCACAATTACCCGAAAATGCACAAATATGCGAAAAACCAAAAGCCAGTTGGACAGAACTTACAAGAAACTTGTTATCCTAACCCATAAAACTGTCATCCTGACAACCTAAACTGTCAGCCTACAGCCTAAATCGTCATCCTGAAAACCTAAACCGTCATCCTGAAAACCTAAACCGTCATCCTGACAACCTAAACTGTCAGCCTACAGCCCAAATCGTCATCCTGAAAAACCATCCCCCGTCATCCTGAACTTGTTTCAGGATCTATAATACATAAAAATACAAAAGAACAGTAATTAATGAGAATATCCCAAAAATGTCATTATCTGGCTTGACTAGATAATCTAGTGAACTGGATACTCGGATCAAGTCCGAGTATGACAAATAGATAAATTTATATTTTTGATAAAGCTACTTACACCTTTACTTTATTCTATAACTTCTAACATATGTATATAGAAATAAACTCCCCACTAGATATGCACTTGCATCTAAGAGATGGAGCTATGCTTAATTTGGTAGCACCACTTAGTGCTAGACACTTTTCAGCTGGGTTGATTATGCCTAACTTAGTTCCACCAATTAGGACAATAGATGATGTAGTTTCTTACAAAAAAAGAATTATAAGAGCAATTCAAAACGAGAAATTTACTCCATATATGACAGTATTTTTTCATGAACAACTAGATTTCAATACTCTACAAGCCTTAAAAAAAGAAATCCTAGCAGTAAAAATGTATCCAGATTGAGTTACAACAAATTCAGCATGATGAGTAAAAACAGTTGATTTAGCAAAAATTTGACATATTTTTGAAGCTATGCAAACTCTTGAAATACCTCTTTGTATTCATTGAGAAACAAATGATTTTGTAATGGATAGAGAAAAAAACTTTATTCCAATTTATGAAATGCTAGTAAAAACTTATCCAAAATTAAAAATAATTATGGAGCATATTACTACAAAAGAATCAGCAGATTTTGTAGAAAAGTATGACAATGTATATGCTACAATTACTTTACATCACCTTATGATAACTCTTGATGATGTAGTTTGATGATTATTACAGCCACACCTATTTTGTAAACCAATAGCAAAAAGACCAGAAGATAGACAAGCTTTACTAAACTTAGTTTTAAAATGAAGTAAAAAAGTTATGTTTTGATCAGATTCAGCACCACATCCTATCACAAAAAAAGAGACAAAATACTGTTCAGCATGAGTATTTACAGCTCCAATTGCAATTCAATTTTTAGTTGAATTATTTGAAAAACATAATGCAATAGAGAAACTTTGATTATTTCTTTGTCAAAATGCAAAAGATATTTACAAGATAAATCCACCAGAAAAAATAGTAAGACTAGAAAAAAAAGAATATATGATTCCAGAAAGATATTATGATGTAGTACCATTCAAACATGAACAAATTGTTTCTTGGAGTTTTACTCATTGATAAAAAATATAAATTATCCGGACTAGTTCCGGATTTATTAAAAAATAATTTTATAATTTTAATACTTTTTATGAACAAAAAATTAAATTCAAGGTATGATATAACAAAAACATTTAGCTACAATAAAAGAAGTTGACCTTTTGAAAGGATTTATGATAAAAACGAAAAAATAAAAAGTTTGCTTTGAAATTATGGAATAGAAACAGATTTTTTTTGATACAAAACAAATTTACCAATTTGAGTTGCAGCTTGACCACTTTATAATGAAAGATATATGAAGTGAGCAGCAAAAGATTGATTTGAAGTTATAACTTGGAAGACATTTAGATCAGTTCATAGAAAAGCTCATACCTCAGACTGAAAACATCTTTGACACAACATCCTTTTTATACCAACAGATCAAATTACAGACAAAATGATTTGAACAAAGCTTACAGGAAGTCTTGATTATAAATGAAAAAAAGAAGATATATCTATCACTAACTCTTTTGGAATGCCAAGTGATACTATACCAGAATGGATAAATTCCATTGTAAATATAGAAAAATTTGCAAAAGAAAACAATAAACAAGTTATCACAAGTGTAGTATGAACTCCAAAAGAAAACTGAACAATTGAAGATTTAGCTTTGGATTATGCTTTTTTAGCTCGTACAGCAGAATTTACATGATCAAAAATAATAGAGTTAAATTTTTCATGTCCAAATGTAAATTGATGAGAATGAGCTATATTTAAAGATATAGAAAATTCCTTGATTATAGCAAAAAACACAAGGAGATTTTTGCATAGTAGTGATACAAAATTACTTATCAAGATGTGATATGCACCAGAGTATTATTATAGAGATTTTATGAGTCAGTTATCAAATTATATAGATTGAATAGTAGCTATAAATACTATACCAATGCAATTAGTAGATAAAGATGATAAACAAGCATTACCTTGATGACTTGTAAGTTGAACTTGTTGAAAAGCAATTTTGAATCTATCATTAGATGCTGTTTCAAGTTTAAGGAAAGCAAAAACAAGTCTATGAGAACAAGCAAAACATATAAAGATAATTTGATGTGGATGAGTAATGGATCCTGAAAGTTTTATTATGCATATAGATGCCTGAGCTGATTTTGTGATGTGTGCAACTGCTGCACTTTTTAATCCAGATTTACCACTTGATATAGCCAAGTTTATAAACAAAAACAAAATAAAAAGAGTTATAATTTAAACATATTTTTACTTTTACACATTTTAACAATTTAACATTTTATTATGAATACTTTTCCACACAAACATATACTTAACACAAAACAATTTACAAGACAAGATTTAGAAATAATCTTTGATAAAGCAAAAGAAATGGAACAAATCTTAAACTGAGAAAAAGATTGAAAACTTCTAAACTGAAAAATAATGGCTTCAATGTTTTATGAACCATCAACAAGGACAAGACTAAGTTTTGAATCTGCTATGAGAAGATTAGGTTGAGAAGTGATAACAGTTTCTGATTCTTCAACTTGTAGTTTTTCAAAATGAGAAACAATAGAAGACAATGCAAAAATCATATCAGCATATTGTGATATAATAGTTATGAGACACTCAGAAGCATATAGTGTAGACAGAACTGCAGAAGTGTCAGATAAACCAGTTATAAATGCTTGAGATTGAGCTCATCAACATCCAACACAAGCACTTCTTGATTTATACACTATTTTAAAAGAAAATTGAAGATTAGATAACCTAAAAGTTTCATTAGTTTGAGATTTAAAATATGGTAGAACCACACATTCACTAGTTTTTCTACTTTGATTATTTGATGATATAGAATTTGTTTTCATATCACCAGATGAACTAAAAATGCCAGAAAAAGTTATATCATTTTTAAAAGAAAAAAATATAAAATACAGCGAAATAACAGATTATAACAAATGAGTTGAGAAATCAGATGTGCTTTATGTAACAAGAATACAAAGAGAAAGATTTACTGATATGTCAGAGTACAATGAAGTAAAAGATAAATACATTCTTGACCTAGATATATTAGGTAACAACAAAGATATAACTATTATGCATCCACTTCCAAGAGTAAATGAAATAAAAACAGAAATAGATTCTCTACCAAACACAGCATTTTTCAGACAAGCAAAAAACGGGGTACCAATAAGAATGGCATTATTGTATCTTTTACTTAAAAAATAAAATTAAAAAAACAATTTCTTTTAAAGAAATTGTTTTTTTTTCATATTTCCATATAATAAAAATGTCACCTTTTTTGAAAAAACTTGTTATATTTTATGAAAGCCTTAATTTTACTTTTTTAATTTTTTTCTATGAAAAAAATGATTATTTTGTTTCTGAGTTTGTTTTTTATTCAGCATACATTTGCTGCAGTTGAAGATACTCAAGTTATCGATGAACTTGATAAAACAAAAGCAGAAACACTTAAGTTTGATTTCAAACTTAAAAAATTTGCAAGTTGTGATGATATGTCAAATGTGCTAACAGAATTCATAAAAAAGTATTATAAACAAAGACCTGTTTATTATAGAGGTTGATGAGTAATGCTTATGGATGATTTAGCAGTAGAATCATCTGCAGAAATTCAAAAATCATCAGTAGCAAATGATACAGTTGCATGAGTAGCTCCTACTAATTGATGAGGTTGAGATTATAGTACTACAAATACACAAGTTGCATGAGTTGATGAATCAGAGATAGTAAAAACAGATTGAAAATATATTTACTATGCAGTTGATTCATATGATTATAGTACAAGTAAAACAAATAAAGTTGTATATATAGTAAAAAATGAAAACTGAAAAATGACTTTGGTAAAAAAAGTTAAATTACCAGATCATTTTTATAGTGTTGAATTATATGTTCAAGATGGAAGACTTATAATCTTAGCAAATTGATATCCAGTAAAAGATTTTCAAAAACAATTTTGGACAGGTTATGATCCAAAAACATATGTAATGGTTTTTGATACAAAAGATATTGAAAACTTAAAATTACTTAAATTATATATGACGGAGTGAGCTTATACTCAGACTAGATTAATTTGAGATAATTTATATGTAGTTTGAAGCAAAGACTTTTACTATTACAATTTATATTCTTCTGTAAAAGTTGATGACCTAAAAGTTGAACCAAAAGATGTAATATCAAATGAATTAGATTTAACATATACTGATGACACTACTAAACAAGATTTAACTTTAAAATGAAAAGATTTACCATATGAAGTAAACTCATGAGAAGCTGTTAATTGTAGTGATGTAGAATATCTTCTTCCTGACGATGATACGATAGAAAAATATAGTTTTAATCCATCTTTTAATATAGTTTCAATTATCAATATAAAAGATGTAACTAAAGAAGTAAAACATAAAGTTGTATTTTGAGATGTGCAAGAAATACATATGAGTCAAGATTCATTGTATTTAACAAATTATTTATATACAAATTATGATTTTAAATGTGGTCCTTGATTTATGTGTCCTATGATGTGGTATCCAAGATGAGAAAATACATTGATTCATAAATTTGATATAGAAGATTCAGCAGATTTATCGTATAAAAATAGTACAGTTGTATCATGAAATCCACTAAATCAATATAGCATGGATGAATACAATTCAAATTTTAGGATAATAACAAGTTCATGGTACCCAGATAGAGCAACAAATTTGTTTGTTTTGGATAAAGATTTAAATATGACATCGTCTTTGACAGAATTAGCAAAAGATGAAAATTTCCAATCATCAAGATTCATAAAAGATAAATTATTTTTAGTTACTTTTAAACAAATTGATCCTTTATTTGTAATAGATTTAAAAGATATAAAAAATCCAAAAGTACTATGAGAATTAAAAATACCATGATATAGTACATATTTACACCCATATGATGAAAATCATCTTATAGGATTATGATATGATACAAAAACAAATAAATGGGGATGAACTCAAAATGCTTGAATAAAGGTAGATTTATACGAAGTAAATTATGATAAAAAATGTTGAGATACAAATCTGACAACTGAAGAAAAAAAATGATGTGAAAATGGAACTTATACATGAATGTTAGTTAAACAACAATATTCTCTAACATTATGAGATGTATGAAGTTATAGTGAAGCTCTAAATAATCCTCGTATGTTTGTTTGGAATGATGCAAAGAAACTACTTTTCTTACCTGCAAATATATATGGATCATATGATGAAACAACTTATAAGTATAAAGATTTTTATAGCTGATTATTTGTTATTAACATAGATAAAGATAAATGAATAAAAGAACTATATAGAACTACACATATAGATAATTCAATATTTGAAGAAGCAAGAAAAAAAGAGTGTGATACATATATAGAAAAAACAAAAACAGAAAATAAATGTACAAAATTAATAGATTGAACAACATACTGTCCTCAAAGCTATGTTTATGTGCCAGAATATTGTTATGAATGAGCAAGTATTTCTGATTATGTAGCTGGGCAAAGTTGGAGATATAACAATTATTTCATAAAAAGAGCCTTATATATATGAGATAATTTTTATTCAATTTCTGATTGAAAAATCAAATCAACAAGTATAAGTACTCTTAAGGATGTGTGAGTTGTTAATTTAAAATAATAAAAACCAAACAAAAAAAATAAACCTGATATCAGGTTTATTTTTTTATGTATAAGTAACACATTTTTCATCAATTATAAAGTTTTCTTTTTTTATATTCTCACTTGATTAAATCACCAAATTGATAATCAGTAATAACTCATCATCTTAAGTCTCTGTTTTTATTTAACAGTAAAGCTATATCTTTGTACAGCTTATCTATATTTTCATCTTGTAATCTAAGTCAATAAGGAGGATTTGAGACAATTGTTCAAGCTAAATCTTTTTCAGTCAAAAAATCTCTAAAATCTCTTTTTTCAAATTTTATTATATCTCAAACTCAAGCAATTTTAGCATTATCTGAAGCGATTTTTAGAGCATCTTCATCTAAATCTGATGCAAATATATTATAAGTTTTGTTCATTATTTTCTCTTTTGCTTTATTTTTTTCATTTTCAAGTATTCAAGGTTTTATAAACTTAAACTTCTCAAAAGCAAAATTTCTATTTAATCAGGGAGCTATATTTTTAGCTATAAGTCAGGCTTCAATAACTATAGTTCAACTTCAACAAAAAAAATCATAAAAATTTTCTCTAAATCTCCAAGAAGATAACAAAACAAGTCAAGCTGCAAGATTTTCTCTTAAAGGCGCTTCTACACTTTGTTTTCTATATCATCTTTTATGTAATGGATCTCAACTGGAATCGATAAGTATCTGACAAGTATCTTTTATTAAAACTATTTCCACATAAATAGAAGGGAATTTATCATTTTCTCTTAAAAATCAAGTAGTCAAACTATCAACAATTGCTTTTTTTCAGATTTTTTGAATTCAAGGTACACTTTCAAGAGTAGAAGAAATGGATGTTGCATTTATGATAATTGGATTTTCTTCAAGTATTAGATTAGACCATTTTATAGATTTAATCAAATCAAAAAGTTTATCAAAGCTATCAATGTTATTTTTTTTAACAAGTTCTATATAAACCTTATTTCAAATACGAGACCAAAGATTTACTTTAGCCAGATTTTCATCACTAAAAGCAGTTGTTATCTGTTTATCTTGAGAATTAAGGATAGGAAGTCAAAGTAATTCTAATTCTTTTTTCGCTAAACTTTCAAGTCACAAAGGACAAGTCAAAACTATATTCATAAATTGTATTAAATTGTATTAGATAAAAGATACTTCAAATATATCATTTGTAAAGAAATTTTTTATTGTATATATTGTCATCCTGAATTTATTTTAGGATCTTTGATACAAAAAATCATTTTAATTTCACATATAAAAAACAAAAAAATTTAAAATTATTTACTAATTATCTCATAAACAATCTTAAATTCCACACTTTTTCAAGCTTCAACAATAAAAGGATTATCTAAAAGTCAGTTTTCATTTCTTAAAACTGGCTCTATACAGATAAAATCTTTTCATTCTTCACTCCGAATCCATATATTTTTATAATTCAAATCATAATCAATTTTTAATTTATAATCATCATTAAAATCTACATAAAAACTTCATTTATTATCAAGTACTTTAGTTCATCAAATAGACCAAATATCATAAAAATTATCTTCTTGACTAGAAAAAACTATATTTTCTTTGTCTTCATTTTTTACATAAAAATAAGGATGTAATCAACAAGAAATAGGTAAATTTATTTTTCAAGTATTTGTGATTTTTTGAGTAATCAAAACTTTGTTTTCAATTATCTCTCAAATAATTTCAAGTTTTAAATCATAATTATATTTAGTTTTAGTATCATCATTTGAACTAAAAATCATACTAAATTTATCTTGCTCAATTACATAACCCCAAATACTGTTTCTAGCAAATCAGTGCTGAGAAAGATTATATAAATTATTTTCTTTCAAAGGTCAAGCATTTGGAAAAAGTACAGGAATTCATCATCTTACATTTTTTGTATTATCTTCAAAAGTCTCTTTGTTTAAGAAAAGTAAATCTTTTCAATTTAAATTTATTTGAGTGATAATTCATCATCTTGAAGGAGAAAAAGATATAAAAGAATTATCCTTTTTAAACGTAAAAATTTCAAAACTCATAAACAAAAATTAAAGAAATAAACTAAGATAAAAATAAAGAAAAAATTATGAAAGTAAAATAAAACAAAAATATTTGATATTATTTTTTTTTATGTATCATATAAATACTTAAATATAATACAAAAATATGTTGAAAAAACTTATAAAAATACTAATCTTAATTTCCATTTTTTTTACTTTTACAAACACAATTTATTCAGCTTGAAGTTGTAGTTATTGATGAGATCCTCTATCTTCATTAGAATGATGTGTAAGCAATACTTCAGTTATTCAAACAACAGGTATATCTAATCCTGAAACGTGGTTTAAAGATTTGATGTTATCATACATAGGTAAGATTTCGACTGTTTTAGCAGTAGTGGCAATTGGATCAATAGCATATTGATCTATGATGATGGTTATAAGTTGATGAAATGATGATAAAATAAAAAAATGAAGAAAGATTATACAATGGGCTTTAATATGACTTGCATTAT
>JAQUWS010000082.1 GCA_028692735.1 Candidatus Altimarinota bacterium | reverse complement strand
CCAATATATAATAGTGATGTATACTGAAAAGAAAGTTATTTTTGAGCAACATGAACATGAAATACATATTGATCATCAATAAAGATAGTATGAGAAACTTATTCACAGAGTTATAATGAAATACTATCATGACAAGAATGAAGTGATGTAAAATTAATAGAATGAAGTATATCAAAAGTATGAATGAAAACAGATGTAAGAAAAAATGTATTTAACCTAACAAGATGAGTAACTATATCAAACTCTTGAAATTTAGTAGATGATTTTAATTTTACAAATAATGAAGATGGGGCAGAGTTATTAAATGGAACTCTATTATACTTTTGAAATGAATGATGAGCAAATGTAACAATACAAGCATGAACAGTAAATGGAAATAAGACAATAGTAGTAGAATGATGAAATATATATATAACATGAAATATAAACACAACAGGAGTAGATAGTGTATTATGATTAGTAGCATTAGAAGATGGTAATTGATTATGATGAAATATATATATAGATCCAAACGTAAGATATATAAAAGCAGTGATGTATGCTGATAAATCAGTAATAAGTTATGATGGATTAAATGAATTGTGATGAAATGCAACATTTAGTGATTTAAAGAATCAGTTATATATATATGGATCATTATTTACTGAAAATACAGTATGATGATCAAGAGCGAATCCGTTAAAGTGTCCATATTATATAACAACATGTACAAGTATAGAAGACGCACAAAAATATGATTTAAATTATTTAAGAAGATATTATTTGAAAGATACAGATTGAGATTGAGCATGAGATACTCCAGCATGATGATGAGTTTCATCTACACCATTTATTACTTCAACATCACAATATTATCAATATCCAGTAGTTATAGAATACAATCCATTAATACAAACAAATCCTCCAATTGTGTTTAAATAAATAAATAAATACAATAAATGAAAAGTCAATAAAAAATACTTGTCATTAGGGAAATAATATAGTAAACTTAAATTAAGGGAAACTATATTATTTTTTTATAAATTTTTAATGAGAAACAAAATATTATGAATATTGTTAATATTATTCTTGATGTCAAAAGGAAGTGTCTTGTATTGTGAAAATATAGAAGAAAACAATATAGGACAAGAAACTTTACAAGAAGAAGTATCAACTATAAATATATATAATCCAAAAATATTAGAACAAAAAGATAATAATATAAAATTACATTTTGAAATATCAAATCAAAACTATATTCAACCATGAATTAGGTATTCTGTACAATTACTAAAAACTGATGATGATTGATTTCAATCATGGGGGGATGAAATAGTTTACCAAGAAAATATAAATTTAAATGAAAATATTACAATATATAAAGATATAACTTATACAGCACCAGATTATCTAAAATGAAAATATCAAATATTCATAATGTTAAAAAATAACAATGGGGCAACATTAGCATTAGGTACTCCATGAGATATAATATTGAACTGAGATGATAAATACGTTCAGATAGAAGAGGAAACATGTAAATTAAGTGTTGAATGAGAGAAATGATTAAGCTATACAATAAGCCAATGAATTGATATAACAGAAAAAGAAAAACTAATTGCAACATGTGAAATTATAAATAAAACAGACTCTGATACAATTTTTATTCCACAAATCAAGACTTATTGGAGAAGTAGTTTTTGAGAAAATATAGATACAAAAGAAATAAAAGAAACAAAATATGAATTAAAGAAATGAGAAAAAAAAGAAATCTCAATATTATTACCACAAGTAAAAGTTCCACAGTCATATGATGCTAAATTACAACTATTAAATGAAAACAATAAAATAATATCAAACAAAGTATCATTTCATTATGTAGTAAACTGATTAAGTGCAACAATACAAAACCTAAGACTTGATAAAGATTATTATAAAGAAAATGATATTGCAAAAGTTTCATTTTTTTGGAGCTGACCTGCAGATAATTTTTTATGAACAAGGAATAATTCAACAAAAAATAAAGAAATATATCTTAATTTATTAATAAAGAATAAAGACTGAAAAGATTGTATAAAAAAAGAACAAATTTTGTTAGATGAAAATTCAAATACAAAAAATTATGAAATTCCAGTTATCAAAGAATGTAAAGATTTCAAAATATCTGTTTCACTAATAGATAAAAATTGAGAAGAATTAGATTCAAAAAAATATGATATAAAAACAACAAGTATAGAAGAAAAAGAAAAAAATAATTGAATTATATTAACAATGTTATTATCTATATTTGTATTATTTTTAATATTAATATTAACTATAAAGTTCCAAAGAAAAAATTGAAAACATTTAAATACAATAATAATAGTCTTATTAATTTGATGAATACTTTTTACAAAACAAGAAAGAGTTTCAGCAGCATATACTTACAATTATTGAGTAAGGCCTCAATATTATAGTTGATTATATACTGAACATAGTATATTAGCAACTATATGATTAAATAAAACAAAATTTTTACCTTGAGAAAGTATTACATGAAATATGATAATAGCAAATAATTGATGTTTAAACTCCTTCTTAGATTATGATTTAAGTACAACATTGAAATCATGAGCAACAAAAACTATTACAGGTTGAAACTGAACAAAATTAGGAGATCCAAGACTTATATCATATACAACAACAGCCCCAACTACTCCATGAAATTATGTTGCAACATTTACTTATAGAGATAATAGATGTTATTCCAGTAGTTTAAACGGTATACAAGCTGCAATTGATAGTTGTTGAAATGCGGCAACATGTAATTATCTTAAAGAAAGTGAACCAAAAAGTCTCTATATAATAAGCAAAACAAGTAAACTTAATGCACAAAACTCTCCTCCATTATGAACATCATGGACAGATTGGGATACATATTTAGCATTAGTAAATTATTGATGAGTTTATAAACATTATAAAACATATCATATCATAGAAAATGTAACGGCAAGTAAAGCTTCTTGTGATTCAAGAGCATATGCAGGAAATACTTGGTCTATCTCATATACTGTAGTAGCACCACCAACTATAAGTGATAACTATGTATATGATAATATATGGATAAAATGAGCTTCAAAGACTATAAATCTTTTTCCTGTAGACTTATATTCATGAATTAAAACAACAAAATGGTGTGAATGAGCATCTTGTGATCCTTCAATATGAACAGTATGAACAAGTATCGTAAAAAATTCAAACTACAACAATACAATTAGATATCAAACTTGGAATAATGATGGATTATCTAGTACAATTTGAACAGTAGTAGTAAAATTAGATAATAATACACCAACAGTCTCAGCAACAAATTCATCAACAACATGGAGAAAAGCAAATACAACAATAACATTATATGCAACAGATACAGGATGATCATGAATTAGCCAAGCAAGAT
>JAQUWS010000081.1 GCA_028692735.1 Candidatus Altimarinota bacterium | reverse complement strand
CTCAAGCATATCAAGAACCTTTAGCAGAGACATTGTTTTTAAGAGTATTGATATCAGAAGCAGAATTATACTTGATAGCAATTCTTCAACCTCATCAAGCATAATAAGGATAAGCGGAATAATACCCTCAATTAGCTTGATAGATTCAAGTTCAAGATAAATTTCAATTAACAGTGATATTGATAGAACCTCAAGCACCTAAAGCTTGAGAAGTTGAATAATTACCGGCATTAGCTAAGATAGATCAGTTATTGATAAGATTTCAAACAGTCATTCTAGCTAGTCATCATCAGTTATAACTCCGTCAATAAGATCAAACAGTAATAGGATTATAAACATCTCAATAAGGAGTAAGAGAAGCTCAAGATCAACCATAACCTCAATGAGAAGCTCAAGCATAAGCATTAGAAGATCTTCAAGTAGTAGAATGTCATTTTTCAGACATATTAATAGATCAAGTAGGGTTGATATTAAGAGTTCATCAAACAAGGAGATTGAAATTTGTACTACTTCAAACACTATGAGTAATAATCCCCCCATTTTCAATTGTAGCATCTCAAGTAACAGTTAAAACAGCATTGACAGTTAGTGTTACTCCATTTTTTACTACCAAACTATCATAAGTTGTATCAGTACTTATTGTAGTACTTGTAGTTATGTCAACAGCTCAAACATGATTAAATATAAAAAAAAGTTGGAACAAGAAACTTAGCAAGTAAAAAAATAACTTAGATTTTCTCATATTTTTTGTTTATAATATAAAATTTGAATAATTTTAACATAAATTTATTTTATACACAAAAAAAGATGTATAAAAAATACATCTTTTTAATGAAAAATAAAAATTTAATTACTTACCCTTCAAGCTCTTTTTCTATCATTTTCAGTTAAATACTTTTTTCTAAGTCTTATAGATTTTGGAGTTACCTCTACATACTCATCATTACTTATATAATCAAGTGCTTCTTCTAAACTAAATCTTCTTGGCGGAGTAAGTCTGATAGCTTCATCAGTTCAAGAAGCTCTGATATTTGTAAGTTGTTTATTTTTTGTAGCATTTACTGTTAAATCTCATCATTTCAAATGCTCTCATATAATCATTCATTCATATATTTCTATTGCAGGATCAATAAAAATAGGTCATCTTTCTTGTAATTTCCATAAACTGTATCACATAGCAGTTCCAGCTTCTCAACTAATCATTGATCAAACATCTCTTTTTTCTATATCTCATTTATAAGCATCATATTTTTCAAAAGAACTAGTTAAAATTCACTCTCATTTTGTCAAAGTTATAAATTCTGATTTAAAACCAAGAAGTCATCTAGTTGGTACAAAAAATTCTAAACTTGTAATTCAATTTTCTTCGCTCATTGCAAGCATTTCTCATTTTCTTTTTCACATTTTCTCAATTATGCTTCATGCAAATTCACTTGGTAAGTTAATTGCAACTCTTTCAATTGGTTCATACTTAACTCAAGTTTTTTCTTTAAAGATTACTTCAGGAGCTCAAACTTGAAGTTCAAAACCTTCTCTTCTCATATTTTCAATCAAAACAGATAAGTGTAGTTCTCATCTACCAGAAACTACATAATTTTCATAAGTATCAAAATCAATTCTTAATCAGACATTAGTTTCAAGTTCTCTTTCTAATCTATCTCTTATTTGTCTACTAGTTACAAATTTACCTTCTTTTCATGCAAAAGGAGAATTGTTTACCAAAAACTCCATTCTTAAAGTTGGTTCATCAATAGTTATAGCAGGAAGAGCTTCAACAGTATCATCTTCACAAACTGTCTCTCATATATATATATCTGAAATTCAAGCAATTGTAACTATATCTCAAGCATAAGCTTCTTTTGATTTAATCTTTGTAAGTCACTCATTAGTTAAAATTTCACTAATTTTACCTTTTCTTTTTTTATAATCATTTCAAATAATTACAACATCTTGTCATTGTTTTACTACTCAATCAGTTATTCTTCATACTCATAGTCTTCATAAAAAATTATCATAAGCAAGATTTGCAATTTGCATTCTAAATTTAGCAGTAGAACTATTTTCTCTTGGAGAAACTTTTTCTATAATCATATCAAGTAATGGATGAATATTTGTACTTTCATCAGCTAATTCTCTTTTAGCAATTCAATCACGAGCGATAGAATAACAAATAGGAAAATCCAATTGCTCATCAGTAGCTTCAAGTTGTACAAATAAATCAAATAAATTATCTATTACATAATCAGGTCTAGCAGTTGGTTTATCAATTTTATTAATAACAACTAAAGGTTTTAATCAAAGTTCAAGTGATTTTCTAAGAACAAATTTTGTTTGAGGCATAGGCCCTTCATAAGCATCAACAACAAGAACAACACTATCAATCATTCTTAAAACTCTTTCAACTTCTGATCAAAAATCAGCATGTCAAGGAGTATCAACTATATTGATTTTAAAATCTTTATAAGAAACAGAAGTATTTTTTGAATAAATAGTTATTCCTCTTTCTTTTTCTTGATCGTTACTATCCATGATACAAGTTTCAACCTTTTCATTCTCTCTAAAAGTTCCACATTGCTTTAATAATGCATCAACCAAAGTAGTTTTTCCATGATCAACGTGGGCTATTATTGCTATATTTATAAATTTCATAAAATTGCTACAATTAAAAAATAATTATTAAAGAGGTACAACAAAAATTGAGCTTTCTTTAATATTTTAAACTCAAAAAACATTTTATATTTTTGAAATCCGCAAAATTATATATGGAAAAGAAAAAAAGTAAAATTTATTTTTATAATTATAAAAGAAAAATTAAAAAAGTCAATAAAAATGAAAAATAAATAATAGATTTTTATTATTTTTGTATATCAACACTTCATGTTAGATTTTTCTCTCAATTCACAAACACATCAACATCATCACTATTTTTAGTGATTTTTAACTTAGTTTTCATTATCTCAATATTTACTTGTCTTAGTTTTTTGTCCACATTGTCTACATTGTGTCTTCTTTCATTATAAAAATATCATACAAAAAAAGAGATAATTATAAGAATAGTTGAAATAAGGATTTTTATGTCTTTCATAAAAAGAAAATTCAAGATTAATTTATAATATTTATTTCACTTAAGTTAAAAGTAAGTTTAGTTTCATAAGTACTACTAATAAGTTTTACCTTGCTATAGATCCCCGTGTCAAGCACGAGGATGACAGGGAGAATTATTTTTTTACAATTTAATGTCTTATAGATTTTGCAAACTTACTTCAGGATAACGATAAAAGTCACCTTAATAGGGCAATATAAAGATTTATACTATAAAGTTATTCACTTTTCATTATTATCTATTCACTATTAACTAACCACACTTGTTCCTTCCTTATCACCTAGTATAGCTTTCTTTAAAGCATTTTTTTTGAATAAATT
>JAQUWS010000034.1 GCA_028692735.1 Candidatus Altimarinota bacterium | reverse complement strand
AGAATTTAGGTTGTAGTTTTTCCCATCTAAATCCTATATTCTGTATTCTATATTCTTGTTTCTTGTTTTTCATAATTTAAAATAAAAAATAATATAGTTAGCCTTATATTAAGTTTACTATATTATTATGAGTATGACAATATATTTAAGTTGACAAAAAGATAAAAATATTAATAAATAAAAAACTTCAATTAATCAATTGAAGTTTTTTATTTAATTTTCTTAAACCAATTTATATAATTCTCTTTTTTCTTTACTAGTTAAATAACTTATGTACTTTAGAAAATTTAACTTTTCTTGTTCTGTAAGTAACAGCGAATTTACTATTTTATCTAGCAAAGAATTATCCACAAGAAAATTCTTTTTTTTGTTGTAATTTTTCATATATGGTATATCATATTTTAAAAGTTTAAGAAATATTAATTACACACATATATATTAAAACACAAAAATTATATATTGTCAAATATATTATACAATAAAATTTAAAATTGTAAAATGATTATACTAGGGATAGATCCTTGAACTACAACAACTGGCTTTGCAATAACAAAAAAAGAGTGAATTAAAATAAGTTTAATAGAATATTGAATATTGAAAACTATTCCAAAAATAAGTATAGATTTGAAACTTCTTGAAATTTGAACAGATATAAGAACATTAATAGATAAGTTTGCCCCTGATTTAGTAGCAATAGAAAAACTATATTTCACAAATAACATAAAAACTTGAATTGATGTAGCAGAAAGTAGAGGTGTAATTATTTATGAATCAATGAGAAATAATATACAGATTCAAGAGTATACTCCACTAGAAGTAAAAAAAGCAATTACAGGAAATTGAAAAGCTACAAAAATACAAATGCAAAATGCAATAAAAATACTCTTTCAATTAAATGAAATCCCAAAACCTGATGATGTTGCAGATGCTATATGAATTTCATATATTTGAGCATTAAACTTAAGAACTTTATAGAAATTCTAATGTTTTTAGAATTTCTATTTTTGTTTAGTAAATTCAAGTTCTTTTCAAACAAAAACTCAAGAATCTATATAAATATATCATTCAAGGATTTTTAATTCATTTGGCAAAGAGTCATTTAAAGGATTAATATAGATTAATTGTCAAGTGCTTGTTTCTGCATGAATATTATAAGTTAAAGCAGAAGGTCATATATTTTTTAAAAATAATGCATAATCATTATTTTTAAAGTCAAAACTATACTCGTTTCAAGTTTTTGATGTAGACAATGAAAGATTATTTTGTAAATATCAACTTCAAGAATAAATAGTTCAATTAGATATTTTTTCATCTAAAGACACTAAAGAATTGTTAGAATCATATTTATTTCTATCAAACTTTACAACTTTTATAACAACATCATTGTCAATAGATAAGTATAAAAGTCAATTTGTTATATTTCATATTTTTACAAACTCAGAATTATTATTGTTTGGGACATTATTTATATAATCAGAAGTTCTTTTGTTATTCCAAAAAACATTTTCTAAACTTCCTGTATTTGTAACCATTCAAATTAAATAAAGTTTTGAATCTACATCATCCTCACTACTAAAATTATCTTCAATATAATCAGGTTTCTGATATGATGTTGCAGGAATTGTCATAAAAGTATTATCATGGATAAAATATCAATCAGAGTTTAGATTTCAAAAACCATCATCAGTTAAGTTTAGTAGATATCAATCCAAAGATGATTTATCAAAAGAAGTGAAAGTAGAATTTGAAAATACATTCAACACTTTATTATCATAACTTCATGAACAAACATATGAAGAATCAAACTTTTCCCGACTCAAAGATAATCAAGATGTATATAAAGTATCTCAACTCATAGTTATGTTATCCGGACAAGATAAATTATCTATAAATCCAGTTGAATTATTTGTAAGTAATTTATAATAATTACTTTTATATTCTACATTTTCAAGAATCTTAGAATTTAATCTATTTTGAATGATTTCATAATTAAGAGAATTATCAAGAATTATAGTATTATTAAAAATTATGATAGAAATAAACATCACAACACTTGTTAGTATAAGAACATAAATCAAAATTGTAGCACGTTTGTTTTTATGCATTTATTTTGTTTAAAAAATAAAATTAATTTTGTATAAGTAATAATTATCTGAAGGAATATCTTTCCAAAGTTTTCAAACGTAATTCAGATTATAACCTAAAAGTAAATCCATATTAAACTGGAAAATACTTCAAGAATTAAAGAAATCAGTTTGAAAGTTTTTTATAGGTGCATCAAAGAAACTTGCATTATCAAAAGATAAGGAAAATACATTTCAGGTACTAGTTTTAATATTATACAATTCAGATAATGTTAATTCTTTGTATCATAAAACTTTGTTTCAGTATGTTGAAAATAAACTACCACTTTCAAGTTTCATTGTATCTTTATCAATAATTCATAATAAAACTCATTTAGTATTATCTATATTTGTAATTAAAGCAATATCATTTCAACTTCAGTAAGTATTATCAATTATAGTTTCTCAAACATTATAATTATTTTTATATTCAGAAATAATATCGTAAATATTATAATACTTTCACAAAGTTTCAGCTTTTTTATTTGATAAAGTTAAAATATTTATAGAATCTGAAATGAAATATGAAATAATAATCATTACAACTGCGGAAATAGATATAGAAATAACTAATTCAATGAATGTCAAGCCATTTTTATTAAAAATTTTCATTATTAAATTTTTTATATATAATGAATTTTATTATATATAAAAGATAAATTTTTTCAAATGAGAAAAAATATAAAAGCAGAAAGTTTAGCTTGAGTCCTTGTTTCTATTCTTTTATTAGGATTTATATCTCTAGGACTTTATGAACTTATTTTTTATAGCAACCAAGTAAATGATACATTTGAAGATAATTCAAATATTTTATTGCTAAAAAATAATACTTTAAATGTTTTGTATAAGATAAATACAAACAATATTTTAGAATGAGAGGATTTTTATATCTACAAAGATAATATAGCTAAAGAATTTAGAATATATACAGGATCTACTAATTTAAATTATATGTACATAGATAAATACTGAGAAAATATTGATGATATATCAACATATAATCAAGAAATCTACAAAAGAATAGTAAATTTAAAAAAATATGATTCCACAATAAAAAATAAAGCATTTGAAATAAATATAAAAAGATATTATAAATAAATTTTAATAATGAAAATTTTAAGAAATTTTAAAAATAAAAATACTGGATTTACATTTATTGAATTAATTATAACAATATCTATATTGTTAATTTTATGATTAATATGAGTTTTATCATATTCCGAAAATTTAGAAAATAGTCGTGATTCAAAAAGAGAATCGGATCTATATAGTATAGAATCAGCATTAAAACTTACAAAAACAAAGAGATGATTATATCCATTTCCATGAGATTATTTTGATATAACAAATGCTTGATATACTGTAGCAAGTCAATGAGAATTCAGTAAAAAAGTTATAATTTCTTGATTAGACACACTTCCTACTGATCCATATACTTCATATCCATATATTTACTCTATATCAAAAGAAAAACAAGAGTTTGAGTTATGAGCAACTCTAGAAAATAATTGAGAAAATAAAGCTTTTGTAATATGAGATTATAAATCAGTATCAAAAAATATATTACCATCATTATTATTAGCTATTGACTCAGAATCAAGTATAGAAATAGCTGATTGAGTTTGAAGTTGAACTGTTAATAGAAATAAATTTATTTTTAATAACTGAAAACATAATTTACCATATACTTTCACAAATCCTTTTTTACCGTACTCAGATGAAACAAGTTTTGATTTGTTGTTATCTGATTCAGATATAAATTATCATCAAATAGATGACTATAAAAACTGTAATGAAATATATAATGCTTGAAAAAATATTTGAACTTGAACTTATCAAGTTAATAGTTATTGAGTATTAAAAGATGTAGATTGTGTCATGAAAGCAATCCCAACAAACTGTAGAGAAGTAAAAGATAATAATCCTTCAGCAACAAATTGAATCTATGAAATACTTCCAAAAAGTTCATATAAATCTTTTTCATGATACTGTGATATGACAACAGCTTGATGATGATGGACTTTAGTAGCAAAAGACGGAACAACATATGATTATAATATATGACATTGTAATTTTTCAAATCCACCAACTTCAACTACAAAAGAAAGTTCATATGTATATTGGGCATGTGATTTAGAACAATCTGAAATTCTTTTAAGTACTCCATCTTGATGGGTAACTTGAACTTATGAAAACAACAATTCTTGTTCAATAGATGTTACAAGAACAAATAATAATAAGTGTTTAAAAGACACTTGAATATATAAAAATTTTAGAATAACTTGAAGATGATGATGTATGGCAAATATTTATCCTGAAAATAATTGGATTTGGTGGATTTGAGCAGATTGGGAAAGTTCTGTTACAAAAAATTTATCAGGATTAACAACTCCTTTGACTTGAACTTGTAATGATATGGTGGATTGAAATAAAAGCTACTGTAATTTGTTTGATGTATATGACTGATCATGAAACTGAATTTGACAATGATGGGGATATAGATGATTTAATTGTCAATGATGATATAGTAACTGAATATCAGGTGAAGCTCATTTAATTTTCGTAAGATAATATTTTATAATTTTTTTTATTATGAAGAAAAAATTTCTAAAAACAAAAAATTGATTTACATTTGTTGAATTAATTACCACTATTACAATTATTGCAATATTGTCAACAATTTGATTTGTTACATATTATAAAAATATAGAAAATTCAAGAGATAGTCAAAGGAAAACAGAATTATCATGACTTGCTTCTTGATTAAAACAATACAAAACAAAAAGATGAGAATATCCTCAAATTAATTCTTGATTTAATATACTAAATAATTGAAATACAGTTGCTAAACAATGATTATTTGATAAAGATATTGTTATATCAACTGTTGAAGAAATTCCAAAGGACCCATACATAAATCAATATTATATTTATTCAACAACTTCAAACTCTCAAGAATTTGAACTTTGAGGAACTCTTGAAAATAATTGAATAAATAAAGCCTTTTTGATATGAGATTATAAATCAGTCTCAAAAGATATACTTCCAACTATAATCCTAGCAATAAAAGGAACAACAGATATAGAAATAGCTGATTGAGTATGAGAATGATCTATAAATAGAACTAAATTTGTATTTAGTAATTGAAGTCACAATTTAGTATATTCCATGATTAATCCATATCTTCCAGTTTCAGATTGAACAAATTTTACATCTTTGATATGAGATTCAGAAGTAGAATGGTGGCAAAACAGTGATTATATCAATTGTACAGAGATAATTGAAAATAGTAAATTTATATGAACTTGACAATATCAAATAAATAGTTGATGAACATTGACAGATGTAACATGTCCTTAATTTAGAGCTCTAATTTATTTTATAATTTTATTATAACATGAAACAAATAAAGAAAATATTAGCTTTGCTTCTAGTGATGTGATTAACAATGATAATTAGTCAAATGGTATACTGATCATATGAAAAACCAACACAACCTGCTGAATTGAGTACAGAGATAACTCAAAAAGCTAATGATATTTTAGATATAATCTATGAAAAAAGAACAAATACAACAAAATATCCAACAACAACAAGTTATATATCATACTTAAGTAGGGTAAATTACTCTTTGGATAATTTAAAAAGTTCATTTAACACATCGGATTTAAGATATGTGTTGTTAACATACCTTACAACTTGAGTATCAAACATAAAAGTATCAGTACAAAATGACTCATCTAGTTTGCTAGATTCGATATGAGATATAATAAATGATGATACAACAACATCATTAATAAATTGAAAGTGTTGAAGTAGTAGCTGAAGTCTATTAATATCAAAACCAACTACTAATCTTTGTTTGTCATGAGAAAGTTCAGATGTATTGTGAGATTGACCTTGGACTTGGCGTTGCAATTGAACAAACTGATGAGCATATACTAGATGTAAAGCATATAAAAATAATGTAAATACTACAAATGATACATCTAGTAATTCAAATTATAGTACTTGAAATAATACATATTTAACTATATGTTCTAGAAATTCTGATTGCCAAAGTAATAAATGTTCTTATTGAGTTTGTGTTGAATCAGGAACTAATGATTGATGATATTGATGTAATTTATGAAATGTTAAAAAGGTTTGAAGTGAGTATAAAAATAGTTCTAGCAATGCTTCAATTTGTTATTCTTGACGGAATGTATGAAATGTAATAACTAATGAGGATATTTGAACAATAACATGGACTTGTTCAAAATGAAGCTCAATATGAAAATGTGCTTCAACTCTAGCTGTATCTCCAACTTGTTGAACTGTCATAAATTCACCAATTCAATGAACTTTTCAATGATTAGATTTAGCAAATGAGAATAGAGTTTGATTATGTTGAAAATGAACTCCGTTAACAAGAATAACTACTTCAATGTGACAAACAGTTTTAGATTATAATTTAGAAAATTTTAATTCATCAGCAACTAATGCTATAGACAAAATTAATTCAAATACAAAATATGTTTATAAATGTAAATGAATAAACACATTAGAAACAATTTCTTGTAGTACTTCTATAAGAATAGATTGAAAGTGTGGTTCATGGAACTTACTCAGGTCAGATAGTATATTTGGTACTTTTGATGGAGCTAATGATTCAAATAACAATCAAGCAATATGTGAATCATGAAAATTTAGTCGGACAGATACAAAAAGTTCAATTGATGGAAGAAATTATAAATATAAATGTGAATGAATAAATTGATGAAGTACTGTTCAATGTGAAACCTCTAATAGTATGGCATGTTCAGCAACTACAATTAACTGATTTTCAATTCCCATATGACCTTGAAGTATAACTGCAACTTCAACAAATTTTATAAATATATCTTGATGAAAGATTCTGACACATCAAGTATTTAAGTGTAATCAACCTTTATCTCAAAATTGGTATACAATATGAGAAGCTTTTCAAACAGTTATTTGTGATACTTGATATACATTATCATGAACAGCTTGTATAAGCAATACAACAACATGAACAACAACATGATGTCAAGCAACTACAATTAACTGATATTCAATTCCATCATGAATAGTATGAAGTGTAAAAGATGTAACATGAGCATTAGCATTTATATCATGATGAAAAATTATAACATATCAAACTTTTAAGTGTGACTCTCCATCTCAAGGTTGGTATGCAAGATGAAGTGCTGGACAAACAGTTGTTTGTAATACTTGATATTCACCTTCATGATCAAGTTGTATAGTTACTCCTACAAGTACTAATTGTACATCATGATATACATATAGTTGAACATATAATGCTTGTATAATGCCTACTCCAAAAATGACTTTAACTCAAGCAAATTGTAATAGTAATTGAGTTGTGGAAAATTGGTATAAAACTTATATGTGAAGATGTTGAGAACAAACTGGTATTGATTATTGGTATGGTGATATAACAGCACATTGACAATCTCAAGCAAATACAGCTTTTATAAATGCTGTAAATGAAGCTATTTGAACAACAAATAAACAAACATATTTGAATTCATTATTATGTAATGCATGAGACACATATATAACAAACACTATTTATTGTAGAAAATAATAAAAAAAGATTTGATTATTATTAAAAAAATAATATAATTTGCTCGTTAAAAATTAATTATAATAAATTATGACAAATAGTGAACTAATTAAAAAAATTCAAAGCGAATTTGTAAAAGGGGAGACACCAGATTTAAAAACAGGTATGGAAGTTGAAGTTTCTCAAATAATTAAAGAATGAGGAAAAGAAAGAATTCAAAAATTTAAAGGAATTATTATTAAAACTGCTTGAAAAACAGCTTTAGAAAAAACTATAACAGTAAGAAAAAAAGTTTGAGCATTTTGAATTGAAAAAATTTTTCCAATTCATTCTCCTTCTGTTTGAGGAATTGAAATACTAAGAAAATTTAAAGTTAGAAGAAAAAATATAGGATATATAAGAACTGCTATTGGTAAAAAAGCAAAACTTAAAGAAATAAAGAAATAGTATTTATTAATTTGAAAAAAAAGTTTTTTATATATAATAAAAAAATAGTAATTTAATTACTATTTTTTTGTTTATAATTTTTAATTAAGATAAGATGTTAGCTTTTGAAAGTTTAGAATCAATAATAAATAAGATAAAAAATAAAGAATTATCAAGTAAAGAAGTATTTGATTATTTTCAGAAAAGGATAGAAAAATATGATAATAAAATTGAAGCTTTTAATTATGTGAATAAAAATTTTGTTGAAAAAAATGGCACAGTTTTAGAATGAATTCCTGTTTGAGTTAAAGATTTATATTGTGAAAATGGAGTTTTAACAACAGCTAGTTCAATAATGCTTCAAAATTTTATACCTCCTTATGATGCTACAATAATAAAAAAATTAAACGATGCTGGGATGAATTCAGTTTGAAAATTAAATTTAGACGAATTTGCTATGTGAACAAGTTGAGAAAATTCAGCGATTAGAGTAACAAAAAACCCATGGGCATTAGATAGAATTCCATGATGATCAAGTTCTTGATCTGCAGCATCAGTTGCTGCTTGATTATGTCCTGTTGCATTGTGAACTGATACATGATGAAGTCTTAGACAACCAGCTTTTATGTGTTGAGTAGTGTGATTTAGACCTGGGTATTGAAGAAATTCAAGATATGGTATATTTCCAATGGCATCAAGTTTTGATTGTCCATGAACTATCACAAGAACGGTAAAAGATGCATCTATAATGTATGAGTTAATGAATTGATATGATGATTTTGATAATACAACTGTTGAGTGAAAACATATTATTAACAAAGAAATTTGGAATAGAGAAGATTTAAAATGAATAAAAATATGAATACCAAAAGAATATTTTGAAGAATGACTTGATAAAAATGTAAGAGAAACTATAAACAAAGCAATAAAAGATTTAGAAGATATGTGAGCTGAAATAGTAAATATAAGTTTACCAACTACAAAATATGCTATTGCGGCATACTATATAATAGTTCCAGCTGAAGTATCTACAAACCTTGCAAGACTTGATGGAATAAGATATGGACATATTTCAAATTTACCACATGATAATTTAGAAGAATTTTATGTAAATAATAGATGAGAATGATTATGAATTGAATCAAAAAGAAGAAGTATTTTAGGTAGTTATGTTTTATCAGCATGATTTTATGATGCATATTTCACTAAAGCGTCTCAAGTTAGAACATTGATTATAAGAGATTTTGAGGAAGCTTTTAGTAAAGTCGATGTTATAGCTTGTCCAGCTAGCCCTAGTGTTGCATGGAAAATATGAGAAAAAATCGATGATCCATTAAAAATGTACATAGCAGATTCATATACTATTCCTGCAAGTTTAGCAGGACTTCCTTGAATTTGTGTTCCTTGTTGATTCGCTGAAAGTGAAGATGAAGAGAAAAAAAGTTTACCAGTTTGACTTCAATTAATTTGACCAAGTCTATGAGAAGAAAAGATTTTTGAGATAGCAAATGTTTTTGAAAAACAAACTAAATGGTATGAAAAGATGATTCCAGCATGATTTGAAGATTAAAGAAAAGACTAAGTAAATTTTTACTTAGTCTTTTCTTTGTCATCCTCGTGCTTGACAGGGGAACTATCCGGGAAATAATAAGGATTTAATAAAAAGAACTAAATTATATAAGAAAAAAAACACAGAAATTTTTAAAATTTCTGTGTTTTTTTTAAGATATCAAATTTACTTAGTCTTTTTTAAAGGTTCTTTTTGTATAAAATCTTTGCTATATTTCTCTTCTTTCTCTTTTATTTTTTCTTTTTCATCATGAGATTCATCTCTAGTTTTTTTACCACAATACGGACAATTTTTCCATTCAGAATCAATTAGTTTTCAACAATGCTTACATGTAGATTTTAATTTTAATCAACATTTAGGACAAAATTTAAAATCATCAGATGCTTCAAAATCACATCTAGGACAATTTATTGTATTTCATGAAGAATCTACACTACTATTTAATATATTTGATACTAAACTTAATCAATCATCTATTTCTTTATACATTCTTTCAAGGTTAGTTTTTGCGGGTCTTATAAGTAAATACAAGAAAACTCAAAGAGGAGTCAAAAAAACAACTATAGAAAGAGAAACTAATTGTAATAGTAAACTATTTGTTCTATTTGTAATATCTTTTAAAACCCAAACTATAATAGATACCCATATTATAAAAAAATAAGATAAAAGGATTTTCATAAATACATCAACAGTAACAATGTTTGAAAATCAGTTAATAAAAGATTCAAAATTTTGCATAAAAATAAGGTTATTATTTTAAATTATTTTTTTTCCATTCATCAATTTCTTTATGATTTCAACTAACCAAAACATCAGGGACTTCCAATCATCTAAAATTTCTTGGTCTAGTATAATGAGGAAATTCTTTTTTTCCATTTAATTTTAAAGAAAAACTTTCTTCCTCTAAGGATAAAGGATTTCATAAAACTCAAGGTATATATCTAGCTAAAGCATCAATTAAAACCATAGACGCAAGTTCTCAACTTGTTAATACATATTTTCATATACTTACTTCATAATCAACATACAAATCAATAATTCTTTGATCAATTCATTCATAATGTCAACAAATAATAATAAACTCATACAATTTTTTTGAAAAAATTTGTACCTTTGTATCACTCAGTACTTTTCAAGAAGGAGACATATAAATAACAGGGATTCTCTTTCAAAGTTTATCAAATATATAGTTTATAGCTTTATCTAAAGGTTCAGGAGAAATAACTTGTCAATGAGTTCAAAAAGCTTTATCATCAACATGTTTAAACTTATCTTTAGAAAAATCATTTAATTTGTATAAATTTATTTCTATAAGTCAGTTTTTTTTTGCTCTTCATATTACACTAGAGTCCAAATATGCCCCAAAAGATTCGGGAAAAATTGTTATAATGTGTATTTTCATGAAAAATTATTTATCATATAATCTATAAAATATTCTATTTATAAATGAAAAAAAATAAAGAAAATTATTTAAAATACTATTTTAAATAATTTTACCAATAATATTTAAAATATGTCAATCTAAAAATAAAAAAAATTATTGAAAAAGATTTAAAATAAAACATAATAAAAAAAGTTTTTTAATTTCTAATAATAGTATTAAATGAGAACTAAAAAAAAATTAGCTTTTACTTTAGTAGAATTAATAGTAACTATTGTTATTTTAGCTATTTTATGAACAATAGCTTTTATAAGTTTTCAATGATATAGTAGAAATTCAAGAGATAGTGTGAGAATAGCTGATGTAAGTAATATGAGAAAAAATTTGGAGATATTTATCACAAAAACATGATTTTATCCAACTCCAGATAACGCTATAAATATTGTTTATAGTTGAGCAATAGTATGGAATGAATGAATTTTTTGAGAAAATGTTACAAAAAACATTGAGAATATAAATAAGATTGTAACAGATCCATTAACATCAAATGAATACACATATAGTATAACAAAAAATAAAAATGAATATGAAATATGAGCAATTTTAGAAGTATGATGATTAACAAGTCTTCCTATAAAAAAGACTTATGCAATAGACTCGGAGATTGTTAATGCAACAGCATTTATTAGCTGAAACTATAATCAGATGATGACAAAAACTAATTCTTGAGAAATTTGTTACATAGTAAATATTCCAACAATAATAGCAAGTGATATAGAAACAAGTAATGATTTAGAAGAAATAATGAATAATAATAGATTAGTTTATAACTGATATAGTAATCTACCAAGTTCATATAAATGAGTAAAAATAAATTTAAAGAATTGATTTGAGTTTTATACATCTAGATTTTTGTCTTATAAATGAGATTGTACAAGCTTAGAAAAAGAAGTATGAGAAAAAATGAAATTAATAGCATGATTACAACTTTGATATTCTTGAACAATATTTGATCCAAGAAGTACATGAAATAATGATATATGATTAATTAAGTCAGAAGTTTGAAATAAATTTTCAGATTTATACAATATTTATTTATGATGAAATTCAGATGATATATTAACATATCTAAGTAACACAAATGATTGACCATTAAGTATAGCTTGAATAATGAATTTATGAACAGGTAATACATTTAAACCAGATTCAGAAACCATAAAAAGCTTAGAAAATTTTTTATGAAGTAATTGAGTTTGATGAATTTCTTGAACTTCTAATATCTGAACTAGTTCTGAAATAATCAAATCTTGTTGAATAAAATATTTTAATATATGAAGAGATATAACTGAATCACAACTAGCATTATACCATGATGGTTGGAATAATCCAAATTCAGATATAAGAAAATGAAATAGAATCGCTGCAGCAAACAGGTATTGTAGTGTCTACTGATGTAATCCAAATATACAAAATTGTGTATGATATCAATCTTGAAAATGATACAATTGATGATGAACCTATATAGAAGAAACTAACCAAGTAATGTGTGTTTGATGATCAGATACAAAAAATTGAGAAATCAAAGTTATTTCATCTTGATTAATGAATATACGGAATATATCAGAAACTGATTCAGCTTGTAGAAGTGTCTGTACACTTGATTGATTTGATAACTGAGTATCAGTAGAAAGAAACGAGACAAATATATGATGTAGTTGCTGGGATGATTGTGAATCATGTAAAACTGATATTTGAGAACCTTTGTTCGTATGAACAGTACAAAATTGTAATGCTTGAGTAGTTTCAACAAATAAAAATCATTTAAATTGTAGTACTCAATTTATATGATATAGTGCAAATTCATGAGTAGTTCCATTATATTTATGAACAGTACAAAATTGTAATGCATGAGTACTGACAACAAATCCAAATCATTTAAATTGTTCAACTCGTTTTGTATGATATGCAAAATCAACTTGAGATGTACAATTATATGTATGAACAGCACAAAATTGTAATGAATGAGTTGTAACAACAAATCCAAATCACTTGAATTGTAGTACAACTCCAATAGGATATGTAAGTTCAAGTTGTTGAGTATTATATTGAGATAATACAACATGTAATTACTCAGAAACATATTTAAATTGAAAATGTGTAGATCCATACAAGAGTAATGTAGCCTTTCTTTTACCTATGACATGAACAAATTGAAGTAAAATATTTCAAGATTTATCAAACAATAATGAAACAGTATCAGTTGTATGAAATACAAATATAAGAACAGATATAACAGATCCTTTCTGAACAAATCAATGAGTATGATATTTTGATTGAAATTGAGATTATTTAGAGATAAATATTGATCAATTATGAACTTGAGATTTCACTATTGAATTTTTTACAAAAATAATATCAAGGGTTAACTCATGACGGAATAGATATTTTCATTTATGAGATTGAAATGTTGCATGAGCAATGAATTTATGTATACCTCCTTCATCTGAACCAAATTACTTTAGATTTGAAATTCGGTCACCATGGCAATGATCAAGTTCAAATAAATACATAAATTATAATGAATGGACACATGTAGCTTTGGTGAGAATTTGAGATAATTTCAAGCTTTACTTTAATTGAGAACTAACATCAATCCTTGCATCCACAAATACTTATAATGTATCACAAACTAGATTTCGTATATGAGCATCTTATGGATCTTACCAATACAAAGAATATTTTTATTGATATATGTCAAATTTCCGTCTAACAAAATGAGTTGCTAGATATACATCAAATTTTACAGTTCCATACAAATCTTACTCTTCAGAATGAATTGATTAATAATAAAAAAACTTTCTTTTTAAAAGAAAGTTTTTTTATATATTTTTACTTATAATTTCCAAGACTTCATTTAAAACCTCATCTTTGTTATACTTCTCACTATCTATAATATAATCACAATAAATCAAAGCTTCTTTTCTTTCTTTTTCTAAACTATTTCACCTATTTTCAAGTTCGGTTTTATCAACATCTCATTGTCTTTCTATTACTCTTTTTTTAAAAGTTTCTTTTGAAACTGATAAAAATATAGTTTTTATATATGGTTTTAATTCAGGATGATTAGTATAAATTTCCTTTAATCATTCTATATCAATTTCTTTTATAAGTATTTTTCCTTTTTCTATTCAATTATCAATTACATCTTTTTTCTTCGTACCATAATAATTTAGATTATGTACAAATTTATACTCTAAGAATTCTCAGGCCTCTATAGATCTTTTAAATTCATCCATTGAAATAAAATGATAAATATTTCAATCTATTTCTCAATGTCTTATATCTCTTGTCACATATGATCTAACAAATTCTAGATTGATTTTATCTTGTTTTTTTAAATTTTCAATAAGAGTTCCTTTTCAAGCACCAGAAACTCACATTATAAAAAATATTTTTCAGGTCATTATTTAGTTTTAAAGTTTATAAATATATGTTTTTTATTCGAAATTGTCATCCTGAACTTGTTTCAGGATCTTTTATACTATAATTATTCAATATACATATTTTTTAATAAGAAATTGGTTTGTTGAGTTTTTATTATATTGAGCTATTTTAATGAATTATTGATCCTAAAATAAATTCAGGATTAAATGAGTAAAATTTAAAGTCCTACAATTTTTACTATATCATTATATTTTTTCAATACTATATCTTTTGCAATATTATTTCATTTTTGTAATTTTTTTTCTATTAAATCATAGTTATTTACATATGATTCATATCTAATCCTAGCTTCCTTAAAATAATCTAAAACTAAAGCAAGTAATTCTTGTTTAGCATGTCAGTAACCATATCATCATGCTTTATATTTTTTCTTTATTTCAGCTTGTTTTTCTTTACTTGCAAACAATTTTATCAAAGCAAATACATTACAAGTATCAGGATTTTTTGGATCTTCAAGAGGTGTATCATCTGTTACAATAGACATAATTTTAGATTTAATAGTTTTATCATCATCAAAAATACCTATGAAATTGTTATAACTTTTACTCATTTTTCTGCCATCAGTTCAAGGAATTATCCCTAAACTTGCACTTATTTTTGGTTCAGGAAGTTTAAAAAAATCTGCATTATAATTTTTATTAAAATTGTTTGCTATATCACGAGCAAATTCTATATGTTGTTTTTGATCTTTTCAAACAGGTACCACATCCACATCAAAATTGATTATATCAGCAGCCATTAAAATAGGGTAATTAAAAGTTGCCATGTTTATATCACTTTTTTTAGCTTTGCTATCTTTAAAAGCATGTGCTCTTAGCATCAAACTATAAGGTGTTACACTATTTAAAATCCGAGTAATATCAGTATGTCTTTCTAAACTTGATTGTTCAAAAACTATTATATCTTTATTATCTCACAAAAAAGCAAAGTACTCACAAAGCACTCTTTTTTTATAATTTTTTAAAGTTTCTCAATTATGAACTGATGTTAAAGAATGTAAATCTGCAAGCATCAAATATGTAGTATTTCATTTTGATATATCAATTATTGGTTTTACAGCTCAAAAGTAATTTCATATGTGCATACCATTTCAAGTAGGTTTAATTCATGTTAGGATTTTCATAAAAATCAGCGGTTAGGGTATTAATAAAACATTGTCATTCCAACAATAGTAGAAAAATCTGTTCTTTTCCCCCTTGATAAAGGGGGCTAGGGGTATTTTGTTCTATATTTTTTCAATTTTCATTATTTATTTATATAACAGATTATCGAGATGGCACTAAAAAAAAATGAATATTATTTTATTTATTTTTCAAGAGCATCTTTTATTTTCATCTTATCAACTAGGTAAATATTTCAAGATTGAGTTAATATATTATTGATTAATTTGTCTCAATAATTTATTCTATTATAAAAGTCATCTTTTGTAATAATTGCATACTTGATTTTTTTATTAAAAAAAGTTGTTCATAAAAAATCATTAAAATTTGCTTTGTCTATCTCTCAAATCATAAATATATCTAAAATAGTTTTTCAGTTATCAAACATCTTATATTTTAGACTTTCATTTATAATAATTAACTCAAGAGTTTTTTGAAAAGAAAAAAATTTTTTAACTTTATCAAGAGGGTTATATGATTTTATAAAGATTTCTTTAAATTCTTTAAAAAGCAAAAAATTAGTATTTAAAAAAAATATTTTTTTCTTTGCTTCTTCTTTAAATTTTAAAAGTCAAACTTCAGTTAGGTTATCAAGTTCTCTTTTTATTGAATTGATTTGCTCATCAAGCTCACGAGCAATAGCTCTCATATGAAAACCTTCGTTATTTCACGATTCAAATTCCAGAAAAAATTTTTCTAGAAGTCTACTACGACACTTTGATCAAAATAGCTTTGAAATATCAAAATCTTTCATTATTTTATAGTTTTATTTATATTTTTGTAAATATTACTACTAATATAAGAATTGTAAAACAAAAAGCAAGAAATATTTGATA
>JAQUWS010000033.1 GCA_028692735.1 Candidatus Altimarinota bacterium | reverse complement strand
AAAAATGAGTTTCAAATGTCAGTAAATGTAGATTTCAAAAGTACTAAGAAAAAAGTATGACTTTTTTGTTCTAAGGAATTGCATTGTTTGGTTGATATATTGTGAAGATACATGACTTCTGAATTAAATATTGAAATCCCTTATGTTATTAGTAATTCTTTGGCATGAAAAGAAATAGTCGAAAAGTTTTGAATTCCATTTTTTTATATTCAAACTAAAAAAGATTCTCTTGATCATGAAAAAGAAATTTTGCAAATAACAAGAGATAATCCAACTGATTTGATTTGTTTGGCTAGGTATATGAAAATATTAAGTCAAAATTTTATAGAATCAGTAAATCAAAAAATTATAAATGTTCATCATTCTTTTTTACCTTCATTTATATGAGCTAATCCATATAGTGAGGCTCATGAAAGGTGAGTAAAACTTATATGAGCAACATCTCATTATGTTATTCCTGAACTAGATAGATGACCTATAATTGAACAATCTGTTAAGAGAATAAAACACAATCATGATACAGATAACATGAAAGTATTATGAAGAGAATGTGAAAAAGAAGTGTTTTTTGTTGCAATAAAAAAGCATATAGAAAATAAGCTTGTGGTTTATAAAAATAGAACAATTGTTTTTGAGTAGATTTTTGACTTAGTTTATTATTTATAATATAATACTTATGTTTATATTATAATTTTATTTTATGAAATCTTGAGAAAAAAATGCATATCTAAGAGAAGTACTTGAAGAACAAGAATTAGCTAAATATGAAAAGCTAAAATTAACAGGTAATTCAACTATAACAGTTAAGTTGACAGATAGGTGATTAGATATATACAAAAAATATGTTGAATGAACAAATAATCTATTAAAAGAATACAAAATCTCAGATTTGATTACTGATGATTCTTTTAAAGTTAATGAAAAAGGTGAATTGAGTTTAACTTTTTATGAGTTGATGACAATTTTTTGATGAGATACTTTTAAATGATGAGATTTATTTGATGAAATAACTATTGAGTCAGATGTTAGTAATGCTCTTGATTGAGTTAATTGAAAAGTTAAAGATATAATAAGTTAGATTTTTTTAAATTTAGCTATAAAAAATCATTCTGTTTCTTCACTGGGTAGACATCTAATAGAGTTGTCTACTTTTTTGTTGTATGTTTTATCCATAAAATGTGTAATTCATTTTCGGATATTTTTATATTCTAATCATATTTTTTGTATTTCTAATTCTTTAAAAGTGTTTAATATAAAGTTTATTATTTCTTCATTTTCTTCAGGTGCAATTGTACAAGTGCTGTAAACTAGAGTTCATCATGATTTTAATAATGGGATTGTATCTTTTAGTATTTCTAGTTGTAGGTTTTTATTTTTTTCTATATTTTTTTCACTCCAGAATCAGTAAGATTTTTCTTTATTTAGGTTTATTCTTCATTCTGCACTACATGGTAGATCTGCTAGAATTTTATCAAAGCTGTTTTTTTCAAGTATTTGTCATAATTTACTCGCATCATGTTTTATTACTTTTGTATTTTTTACTCATTGTCTTTCTAATGTAAATTTAAGTTTATCAATTCTTATTGCATTGTTATCATTTGCAGTTATTGAACATGAATTTTTTAGAATGCTAGCGATTTGACTTGTTTTACTTCAAGGAGCAGCTGTTATATCTAAAATATTGTCTCATGTTTTTAAGTCTAGGAAGTGAACTGGTATTTGACTTGATATAGATTGAAGATAGATTTTTCAATTTTTAAATATATCAAGATTCCATAAATCTTTTTCAATTCAGTTTTCTAGGATGTATGCATCTTCTAAAAAATCAATTTTTTTGTAACAAAGTCATTTATTATCAAGTTCTTTTAATACTTCATTTGTAGTTGATTTTATGTTATTTATTCTAAATGAAACTTTTCTTTTATCTGAATTTAATCATGTTTGTATTGTTTTTATATCGTTTTCATCATATATTTCATTTAATCTTTCCCAGAATTTGTTTGTTATAGTCATATTATTTAAAAAAATTTTTAATATTTTTATTATAATGAAAAATTTGTAAAATTATAAAAAAAATTGATAAATTAAAATTTTTTGTATACTTTATAAAACTTATTATTTTTATTAGTATTAATTTATGGATGATTTTGTTTCAAATGAGTGAATTGGTTGATTAAATGATAACCCTCAATGAATTACAAGAGCTGATATTTTAAATTTAACAGATGAACAGGTTTTAGCTAAAATAGATGAAATTCTTTTAAAATGAACTAATGAAAGATTACAAATATTTACTCAGTTATATAATTGAGATTATAATTTGTGAACTGAACATAATTTATAATTAAAAAAGTCAGTATGAAAAAATTTTATGCAATAATAGTATTATCTATATTATCTATTGGAAACGCTATTTACTTAACAATAGCAGCTTTTAAATTTAAAGCTTGAATGGCTGAAAAATTGCTTTGTGATATAAATAGTTATCTTTCTTGTAGTGAGTTGTTTTCTTATCCATTTACTTGGTTTTTTTGATATCCTTTTGCTATGTTAGCTTTATTTGTATATAGTTTTATTATAATAATTTCAATTTTTGCTTTGTTATGAAAATTTAATAAATGATTTTTGATTATTATGATAACTTGAATTTGTGGAATATTATTTAATTCATATATAATTGTAAATGAAGCAATTGTAAAGATTTTCTGTTTATCTTGCTTGACATGTTCTTTATCTATATTAACTATAACTATTATAAGTTTATTTTGAGTTTTAGGAAATAAGAATAAGAAGAGCTTAAAAGAAGAAAGTCAATAAATTTAGTTATTAATAAAAGATAAAATGCATGTATGATGTATAATGGATTGAAATCGTAGATGGGCAAAAGAACATTTTCAACCAACAATTTTGTGACACAAAGCTTGATTTGATAATGCAAGAAAGATAATTGAATTATCTGTTAAAAGTCAGGTTATAAATTGTTTGACGTTGTGGGCTTTAAGTAAAGAAAATTTACAGGAAAGAGAACAAGAAGAGTTGAAATGAATAATAAAAATGATAAATAAACTTGAAGATTTATTACCAGATTTACAATTAAATAATATAAAATTTGATACGGTTTGAGATATAGGGAAGCTTCCTGAAGAGTCGCAACAAATTCTTGCTTGAATAAAAGATAAAACATCTTTAAATACTTGAATGGATTTAGTGGCCGCTTTAGTCTATAGTTGACAAGATGAAATAGTTAGAGCTACAAGGAAAATATTAAATGATGGAATTTCTCCAGATGATTTAAATGAGGAAAAGTTTAGGCAATATACTGATTTTTGAAAGTTTCCTGTTATGGATTTAATAATAAGAACTTGAATTCATAATTGAACTGAGAGTAAAAGACATTCATGATTTGATTTATATGATAGTGCTTATGCTGAATATTTTTTTACTCATACTTTATGGCCTGATTTATCAAAAGAGGAATTTTTTTCTGCAATAGATCAATATCATAAGACAAAAAGAACAAAATGAAAATAAAAGATTGAAAATTTTTTCAATCTTTTATTTTTGTTTCAAATTATTATTTTCTTCAATTTTAAATAATATGTTTTTTAGTATTTCCATTAATCATCTTTTATATCAATTATTTTGACATAACCATATACATAAATTAAAAGCTATAGTAGGTTTTCAATATCATCTTAAGTATGTTTTAAATAATTTTTCATAGCTTACTGATATTTTTTTGTTTATTTTTAGGTGTTCAATTTTGTAAATTAAGTGTTTAATTTCTTTTTTTGTTATATAGTCATCTTTGTATCTTTGGGTTAGTACAGTTGATAAATATTCTTTAATTTTTTCAGGTTTATAATAATTTTCAAATTCTCAGTCAAGTACTATCCAATTGTAATCCATGTATTGGCTTTCTTTTACAAATTTTCAGTGTACTTTTTTTATGGATCTTTCTATGTATCTTTTATCTTCAAAGAAATTTGCATCTCTATCAATTATTGCAAATACATTTTTCTTTCATAGAAGTTCTGAACAAAATTCATACCAATCTGATAAAGCTCATTTTCATCAAACATCAATAACTGCTATATTTTTTAGGTATAAATTAAAGAAATCATTTATTTTATTTTGTCATATATTTCTTTTACAAGTATTTATTTTACATTGACTTATATCTTCTTCTGTCCAAGGCCAGTATTCATATATATTTGGAATTGAAATTTTTTCTGTTTCTCATTCTACTAAAATCACTGCGTCTGAAAAGAAAATATCAGTGTTTTTAAAAATTAAATTTATCATTATTTTATCATATGTTCAGTATTTGTTTTCTATTTTTTTTACTTGTGTTCCGTCTTTTAATTTATATACAAATCTAATTGAATCAATTTCATATTTATCTTTTTTAAAGTTTGATACAAGTTCATTTGCATGTGTTGAATAAATAATTTGGGTATTTTCTGTTTCTGATATATCTTGAAGAAGTTTATCTATAAGTCTTATTGAGTGCGGATGTAGAAAATTTTCAACGTGGTCTATAACAAATATTTTAAATCTATCATTTTTTGTTTTGCTTAAAGATTTATAATACAAATCAAGTAGGGCAATGAATAATGAATTTTTTGTTCATATGCTTAAATCATCAAAATTTATTACTTCATTTTTTTCTTCTTCTTTAATTACTGAGTTTAGATCTTGTATTATTTCATTTTCATCATTTGATTTTAATTTTTGTAGAAAGTTTGGGATGTTTGAAAATGAATTAAATTGTATATTATCATCTTTTGATATTATTTGTTTTACAGAGTTTACAATGTTTTCAAGATTTGTTAAAATTTCTTGGCTTTCTACATTTTCAATTTTGTTTTTTAATATTAAATCAATTATTTTAGAATACCATGAATTGTTTTTAGTTCAGAAATTTCTACTAGAGGGAATATATACAAAATCAACTTTATTTAAAAATTCTTCTATTTTCTTTTTTTCTTCTAGTTCATAATTATTTTCATATTTAATTTTTATATCATTGTTTTCTATATATGCTACTATTTTTAGGTTTATATAAGTTTTATCATCTTTTAATATTATAGCTTCTATTGATATCTCTTTTGTTTTATCATAAAAGCTATTTAGATTTATTTCTAATTCTTTTGAAAAAAATAGTTTTATAGCTTTTAAGATGTTTGATTTTCATGCATTATTTTTTCATACAAAAACAGTTTTATTCTTTGAAAATTTTATATTTGCATATTTGATACTTTTATAATTTGATATAATGATTTCTTCAAGTTTATACATTTTTTAATTATTATGTTATAAATTTTTTTCTTTCATATATTTTTTATTTAGTTCTTCTTTTAGAATTTGTTTTTGTTTTAAAAGACCAGTAAGATTGTTTGTTATTGAGATGATAAGTTTTTTATCTTCATATGTAAATTTTTCTTTTTTTCAAAATATCATAAATCATAACTCTAATTCTCATATATTTAGTTTTTGTATAAATGTTTCTTCTTCAATTTCTATGTTTTCTTTTAATAAATTTATGTTATTGATATCTTGTACCAAAATTGTAATATCTTTTATTTTTCAAGGTTCTTTTGTGTCATATTTTAGTGTTGTGTACTCGCTTATAACTTGATTTGTTTCAAAAAATAATATATGATTAAATCAAGATATAGTTTTAATTTTTTCAATTGTTTCAAATATATTTTTATCATTTATATTTTTAATTTCTGTTATTATTTTTACAATTTCATAATTATCTGTTATTTGTTTATTTGCATCAAGTAGTCTTTTGTTTGTTAAATTAATTATATATATTAGTAAATTTAAACACTCATAAGGATATTTTATCATAAATGTTTGTATTCATTTTTTTCAATTTATATATATGAGATGTGTTTCATTTTTGGCTCTTGCTGAGACTTCTTTTGGAAAATTGTTACTTAGTCATCATTCTCAAAAGAAATCGTTTTGTTTTAATATTGCTAATTCTTTTTTTTCATTTTTTTCATTTGAAGTATATTTTTCAATTATTATTTCTCAAGACAATACTATATATAAGTTTTCGTCTATTTCTCATTCTAAAAAAACTAAATCTCAAGGGTTTAATTTTTTTGATTCAAATAGTCAAGAATTTTTATATAGTTCTATATTTAACATATTATTATATTATTTCTTAAATTAAATCTATATTATCTTTATCTCTAGCATAACTCCTTAAGATATCTTTGCTTATTATTCACTTATTATATAAAGCAAGTAGATATTTATCCATAAGTATCATTCATTCTCTTTGTCATATTTCAAGTACACTATATAATTGGTGTGTTTTTCCGCTAATAATTAGGTTTCTTATAGCATCATTATTTACCATAACTTCTCTTGCTGCAATTCTTCAAGAATTGTCAATTTTAGGTAGTAATCTTTGGCTTATAATTCATATTAAACTCATAGCTAATTGCATTTTTATTTGATCTTGTTGTCATGTAGGGAATACATCAATTATTCTATCAATACTTTGAACACTATCGTTTGTATGTAATGTAGATAAAACAAGATGTCATGTTTCGGCTAATGTTATTACTGCTTTTATAGTTTCTGCATCTCTCATTTCTCAAACCATAATTACGTTTGGATCTTCTCTTAAACATGCTCTTATTGCATTTGAGAAACTATGAGTGGAGTTTCAAATTTCTCTTTGGTTAACTAAACTTTGTTTTGATTTTATTAAAAATTCTATAGGATCTTCTATAGTTATTATATGTTTTTTGAAATTATCATTTATGTAATTTATCATAGCTGCAAGGTTTGTAGATTTACCACATCCAGTTGGTCAAGTCATTAATATAAGTCATTTTGATTTTTGACACATTTGTTTTACATTATCTCAAAGTCATATTTCTTCAAGTGTTGGTACTTCTGATGGAATTTTTCTCATTGCAATTGAAAAACCATTAGAATCAGCATAACAGTTTACTCTAAATCTTGTATTGTCATGAAAATTATAAGATAAATCAAGTTCAAAAATTGATTCAAATTTTATAAGCAAAGTGTCTGTTCAGATTAGTTTGATAATCTCAATTATATTTTCTTTTGTTAATATTGGTGTTTCAATCGTTTCTCAATTGATAATTAAATTTTCAATATTTTCAATTTCTCATGAGATATTTCTTATGTATGGTTTGTGAAATGAATTAAGATGTATGTCTGAATAATTTCTCAATATACATTCTTGAACTATTGATTCAAATATAATTTTTATTTCCATATAATAATAGTAAAAAATTTTATGTTTATTTTTACTATTGTATCATATTTATTTTTAAAAAGCTAAAAAATCATTGAAAATTATGATAAAATAAGTTTATCTGGATTAGATAATTCATAAAATTTTCATTGAAGTTTCATTAGTTCTTCATATGTTCATTGTTCAATTATTTCTCAGTTTTCTATAAGTACTATCTTATCTGATTTTTTTATTGTTGAAAGTCTATGTGCAATTATAATTGATGTTTTTCATTTCATAAGAGTTTCAAGTGATTCTTGAATTTGTTTTTCTGTTTTATTATCTAGAGCAGATGTAGCTTCATCAAGAATCAATATTTCTGGGTTTTTTAAAAAAATACGAGCTATACTAATTCTTTGCTTTTCTCATCAACTTAATTTCAGTCATCTTTCTCATATAATTGATTTTAGTCATTTTTTTGTATCAAAAATAAAATCTGCTTTTGCACTTTTAATTGCTTTGTTTATCTCTTCGATGGTAGCATCTGGTTTTGCAAATTTTAAATTTTCTAAAATTGTTGTGTTAAATAATGTGTTATCTTGCATAACAATTCAAATATGTTTTCTTAAAGATTTCTTTGTTATGTTTTTGATATTTATTCAATCAATTAAAATTTCTCATTTATTTGTTTCAAATAGTCTTAGTAATAATTTTGTAATTGTTGATTTTCAGCTTCAAGTACTTCAAACAAGAGCAACTTTTTCTCATGGATTTATACTTAAAGTTAGATTTTTAATGACTTTTTTATTTTCTATGTAACTAAATCATACATTTTTAAATTCTATTTTTCAATTGATTTTTTTTACTTCTTTTGATTCAGGAAATTCACTATCTTGTTCTAGATTATCAAATTCTTCATACATATTTTTTATTCATTCAAGGTTTTTTTGTAGATTTCTTAGATGATCAAATATGAATCAAATAGGGAAGTATAGATAATTAATGTATGCAAAATATAGAAATAATGTAGCAAAATTTATTTCTTGGTTTTTTATCAAAAAAATTCAAGTTCATAATACTATAAATCTAGCAACATTAATCATAAAACCAACATAACCATTTGCAATTGACCATCTTTTTGAAAGAGGGGTTTGTAGATTCAATGATTCTTTTTGTATATCATCAAGTTCTTTACTAATATTTGATTCAAATGTAAGAGTCTTAACTAATGTTAGATTTGTTAAATAATCTCAAATTTTACCATAAAAAGAGTTCCATTTTTTATTTACTTCCTCTTGTAACATTCATGTTTTTGCGTTGAAATAATATCAAATTATCACTAAAAAAGGTATTACTAGCATAGTTGCAATAGCCATTTTTAAGTTAATAATAATCAAAACTATTGTTACATATATTACACTTATAAATGATAGAAATATATCTCAATATAGTGTTAAAATCATTACAAAAGTTCATTCTAATCATCTATCTAGGATTTTGTATAAGGTTCATGATTTTTTATTTAAATATACATTTTCTGACATATGAATTATATTTTCTTTATATTTTTTTGATTGATAAATGTAAAACCTTATGGTATTTCTTTCAATAAATGTAAATCTGTAGATATATTTAATAATTGAATTTGATATTATAAAAATTATCCATATTGAAAAAAATATGAATATTTCGTTCTCATTTAAATTATTATTTTTTACATAATTTTCAACATATGATATTGCTTTTGATGTAAAAAATGGTTCTGATGATGAAATTAATACAGTTATAATTCATATAATTATAACTCAGTAATAATTAAAATTTCATATATATTTTTTAAATTCTTGTAGTGATTTTTTTAGTGTTTCTATGTATTTCATAATTATTGTTCAGTTAAGGTAAAATCCCAGACTTTTAGTCATAGTCTATTTGCAATTTGGTCTGCATCGGATCTAATTTTTACGATATTTCAATGATCCATTACATTGATTCTACTGCTGTCTTTTAGTATCAAATTAAATTCATAACTATAATATGATCCATTTTTAGCTTTAACTTTTTCTTTTATTATTTGAATTGCATGAATTTGATTAATAGGAATAATTTTATTTTTATATTTTTCATCATTTATAAGAGAATAAATTTTATTTTGATATCTCAAATCATAAAAATATCAATTTTGAAAATCAAATATTTTAGATCTAAATATGTTGTAAAATATTATTATAAACACAAAATTAAATATTATTAAGAAAATAGGTATTAATACAATATATGTTTTTAAATTAGATAAAATTAGATTATTATAATTAGATAAAATTAGATTGTTATAATTGTATATAATATAGATAGTAATTACAACAATAGGTAATGAACTTATGCAAATAAATAATATAGGGAACCATTTATCTCCTTTAATTATATAGTTTCAGTAAGTATCTATAATTAACGAATGAATTTTTCAATCTGCTCATCATAATTTTAATGGAAAAAAACTAGCTTTTTTAACAATCTCATCATTAATTGAATTAATCATTTCATTATATTTTTGTTGTTCTTCAATCTTATTTCTTTTTGATTCTTCAATCATTTTTTTAATTTTTTCTATAAGCATAATTTTATTTTAAAAGAATAAATTATAATTCTAATTTTACTATTGTTTCAATATGGTGAGTGTGAGGGAACATATCAACAGGAATAATCTCTTTTATATTGTAAGGACTATTTTTTAATATATATTCTAGATCTCTTGCTAGAGTTGAGGGGTTACAGCTTACATATATTATGGTTTTTGAATTGAATTTTAGTATATTAGGTAAAGCATCTGGATGCATTCAGTTTCTGGGTGGGTCTATTATAAGTAAATTTGCTTTTTCTCAGTTCTTTGTGTATTCTTTTAAAAAATCTTCAACTTTGGCATTTATAAACTCAATATTTTCTATTTGATTATTTTTAGCATTTTTTTCTCAGTCTTCACTTGCTTGTTTTACTAGTTCCACACTATAAACTTTTTTTGCATTCTTTGATAATATCATTCATATTGTTCAAGTTCATGCATATAAATCAAGAATTATACTATTGTCAGCGTCTTTTCAAGTTAAATTTCTTACTGTACTATATAATTTTTCTGCTCAAAAAGAGTTTGTTTGAAAAAAGCTTTTTGGCGATATATTAAATTTAAGTCATAATATTTCTTCTACTATGTATTCTTTTGAATATAGAAGTTCAAGTTCTCAGATAGATATATCTGCTAATGAATCATTTTTTGATAAATAAATAGATTTAATCTTTTCATTATTTTTAGCTAAATCAACTAGGAAATTTTTTATATTTTCAATATCATATTTTCATTCATTAAATTTATGATTATAACTTAAAATAATCATTATTTCATTTGTGAAAAAAGAATTTCTAATAACTAAGTGTCTAAAAAATCATTCATGTGTTTTTTGATCATAAGCTGGAAGGGTTGTTGATTTTGAAAAATCTTTTATTTTTCTGAAAATATCATTTATATTTTCTGGTATTAGTATAAATCAGTTTATGTCTTCAATCTTACTAAATTCTCATTGTTTATGAAATCATAGATTGAAATGTTCTTCTCTTTGTTCTTTTGCACTTATGTATTTTCAGAAACTAAATTCAACTTTATTTCTATATCAATCAATTAATGGTGATGGAATAATTTGAGATACATTGATTTTTTTTCATATAATTCTCTCTATATGAAAAAATGCTTCTTTTACTTGGTTTTCTTTTATTTTTAATTGTTCTTCATAGGGAATATTTACCCGTTTACATCATCAATTTATTCAATATGGATTATTTGGATGAATTTTTTCAATTGGAGATTTTTTTACAATATCTAAAACTTGAGTTTCTAAATAGTCTTTTTTGCTTTTTAGAACTCTTAGATTTACTATACTTCAAGGAACAACTCATCAGGTAACAAAAATAATTCTTCAGTCTTTATGTTTTGAAAATCATTGTCATCAAAAAACAAGTTTTTCAATTGTAATGTTTTCTAAAATCTCTCATCTTTTCATATTTTTTGTTTAATATTAATTGTATTGTAGTTTATAAACTTTATCATTTTTGTAAAGTGATTATTAAAATTTTTAAATTTCATAGTTTTATGATATAATAATTGAAATTATATAATAATTATAAAAAATTATGTTCAAATTCAAATTAAAAGCTTTTACTTTAGTTGAATTGTTGGTAACTATAGTTATTTTAACTATATTAACATCTATTTGAATATCTTTTAATAATATTTATAAGGAGAAGGCTTATAATTCTAAGATTACAACAGATTTAACTGTTTTAGAATCGGCTTTTTATAACTATAAACAGGATACAAAGACATTACCTCAGATTTCTTGAAATTTAAAATATTTTACTCAAGAATGAGATTATGCTCATGATGAAACAGAAGCTTATTGAGTTGATTGATACTTATATGATTCTACAATTTCAAAAAGATATATTTCTGTTAAACCAAAAGATTTAAGAACAAATCAATATTATTCATATTGAAAAACTATAAAGTGATTATATTATGAAATTTCTTGAGTAGTTTCTCAAGCTTGAAATTATGAAGCTATTGTAAAATGAAATTATGACGGATTAAATAGATTATCTAGCTTGTCAGGAGTTTATGTTTATAATTTGATTAGAGAGTATAATTGACCAAGTTTTGTTTTTGATAAATCTAGATCGAATTTTCCATATAATCCAGATCAAAGAGTAATGACTGCTAAGATTTCAAGTTATTCTTGAGCTGTTTTGGTGAATGGTGAATTATTTTCAAGTGATATAATTTTAAATAAAGAATTAATTTCTGGAGATAATATAAAATTATCAAGATGATGAGAAGCTTTATTGTATTTTTCTGATTGATCTAATGCTTTATTGTGAGATAATGAATCAGAAACAAATATAACTTTAGCTAATATGTCTTTTGCTTGAGATGATAATATAATTACAAAAATTGTTTCAACATTAGATATGTGAACCGTATTAATTAAGGCTGCAAAAATGTGAAAATGATCCAGTTTTGAAATTTATACAACTGATTTAGAAGCATCTGTAAGATGAACTATATTTAAATTATCTAAGCATTTATGAGAAAAAACAGATTTGGAGGTAATAAAATGATCAGTTGAAATAAATAGATTTAATAATATTTTATATGATGACTTAGTTGATGTATTATCATCATGACAAGATATTTCAAAAGAACCTATATTACAAATAAATTTGGATGATTTTTTTATACTTAGATGAGATTATACCTTAACAGATTCTGGTTGACAACTAGTTAGTGTTTTAAATACTTGAACTTGAGTTTTTCAGGGATTGAATGAGAATCAAGATATTTGTGATGATGAAAATAATTGTAATTCTGATTTTTTGACTTGATCAATAAGTAATTTAACTTGATCTTTAAATGAATTAGTCTGTGAAGCAAATCAACATATTGAGGATTGAGTTTGTGTTTCAAATGTAAAATCTTGTTATGTAGAAAATTGAATTTGAATTCAGTATTGGGAAGATTGAGTATGGTGAAATTGTAGTGTAAAACAGTGTAATTCTTGATATGTTTTAAATAGTGAAAAACTATGTGTATCAGAGACTTGTTTATGAATTGTTTCCTGAACTTGAAAAATATCTAATGCAACTATAAATTATGGTTGAATATGGCATTATGATTATAATCCTTGAACTTGTACATATACTTGTGACGATAACTATGCATGGAATTGAAGTGAGTGTATTGCAAAGACAAAAGAAGTTAATTGTGAATGATTACAATTAAATACTCAGTGGAATTGAACTGGTTTTATTAACCAGACATGGAATTGATTTAGTTGGACTCCTACAAATATATGAATTTATGGAGAAAGTTCTATAGAAAATAAATGCATTTTTAACTGTAAAGAATGATTTGTTTGGGACTGAAGTGTTTGTAAAACAAAATGTGAATTTCCTTATGTATGGGATTCAGTTAAAGATAAATGTAAACTTACTTGATATTGATGTGAACAGTGTCCAAATTGATATAAAAGTTGAGAAGAATATTCTTTTTGTACGAGAACTTTTTTTGGAACTTTTTGATCAAGGTACTATATGTATTGTAATTGAACTAATGTAAGATGTTGATTAGAAAAGGAAGATTGAGGGAATTGTAATTCAATAGAACCTTTTAACTGGACTATTTATAAATAAAAAATTTTAATTATTTTTATTTATTACTTTTAATTTTTTTCTCAAGTTCATATATAAGTTTGTCAAGGTAGTTTATTATATATAATTTTTTTAATAATAAAATGTCAGATATTTCAATTTTATATCAGTAATTATTTCAATTTTCGTCGTATAAATCAATACTATTTAATTCATATATTTTAGTTCTTGCTTGTCATAGAGTTTTAGATAATTTCTCTAAATACTCTATTTTTTTTGAGTAAGTTTTAAATTTAATTATTTTTTCTATTTTTGGAATAACCGTTTTTGTTTTTTCTCTTAGTTCACTTGTATTAAGTCATTTTCTTTCAATTATAACTCAGTCTAAAATTTCTCTTCAAGGTCAAACAATATATCTTGCATTATATATCATTGCTACAGATGCTCAAGCATCTAGGTTTAGAGCATTATAGCATCATATTTTTGTAAGGATTCAGTGTAAAAAATCAAGTTCTACATCAAATACATATCAAAAATATAAATTTTTTCATTCTTTATCACTACATATAAAGTTTCTTGACATTTTTGCTTTCATTTTCTTATCAATAAGGTTTCTGTCCCGGTAGTATTCAATCATATCTTTTCAATCTTTAAGCAATAGTGGAAAATTTCATAATCAATTATAAATTTCAGTTTCTTTATCTGTATTTATTTGATTTGTTTGGAATAAAAATGGAACATTATTTTTATCAAGTGCAAATACAACTCTATCTCATGTATCATCATATCAAGCATATTTTTTTCAATCTATATATCTTTCGTTTATAGTGAAATCTTTTCATTTACATTCACTATAATCTGATGGACAAAAATAAACTCAGTTTACAGCAGAAATTCAATTTTCTTTATCCATTAAATCTCTTAAACTTGTTGCGTTTTCGTTTTCATTTTTTCATATTTTAAAAATAAAATCTTTTGAATTAAGATCATATTTTATAACTTTTACTTTATGTCAATTTATTGTTTCTTCTAAATATGTATTTGCATAAGTTCAATGAATTATGCTTACAAGTCAGATAAAAATGCTAAGTTTAATTATTTTTGTTTTCATGTTTCTATATTAAGAAATATATGTAAATTCTATTTATTTTTGTAAAAAATAAAAGAAAAATTTTAAAAATTATTTAATTTATGTAAAATATAAAAAAGTTTAGTTTATAATCAATTATTATGTTTAAGACTTTATCAAATGTTGAATTTAAAAGAGAACTTGAAAATTGAGATTGTATACTTATTGATGTTAGGACTGATGGAGAGAGAATAAAATTTTGAAAGATAAGTGAAAATCAGTTAAATATTGATATATATAATCCAAAAGCTACTGAACAAATTTTAGCTTTGGATAAAAAAAAGAAATATTTAATTTATTGTTGGCATGGTAATAGAAGTTTGGTAGTTTTGAATTTTATGAAACAGAATTGATTTTCTTGGGCATGTGATTTAGAAAGATGAATAGTAAATTGGAAAGATTAATTTAATTGTAATAAAATTTATTTAATGATTTTAATATGTATTTTGTAAAGAATCATATTATTTAATTTTTAATTTAAAAATTTCTCTTCATACAGTTTGGTCAGGTCTTTTATATAGTAAACTTCATGATTTTGTTGGTTTTAGTTCTATATTTTTTGGTAGAAGATTTTCAATATGACAATACTTATTTATAATTTCATATATTTCTTCAAAATAGTTATATTTTCATTTTATTTCCCGGAAAGGAAATGATATAACAATATGTCATGAAAAGTTAACTTTTTTTAGTCATGCAAAAAAGTTTTCATATATTTCACTTAATAGATTTCTTTGTTTTTTTACTTTATCTAAATCAATATTTGTTTTTCAGAAAATTTCTCATAGGTATCATTCAGTTATAATTGATTTAATTTGATTTTTGAAAATAGATGATGTTGCTATTTTTTTTGCATCTAATTGAATAATTTCAGATTTTTTTAGATTGTTATTGAAGTTATTTTTTATGAATTCAATATTTTTTTTGGATGCTATTATCATTTCATTATTTAAGTCACTTCAATAGATTTCTTTTTCTCAGTTTATTATAGATTCTAATAGTATTGTTCATAATCAACAAAAAGGATCATATATATTATTATTGTTTTTTTCTCAACTTAAATTAATCATAATTTGAGCAAGTTTTGGAGGTAACATACCTATTATCATGTCTCTTTTTTTTCAAAAATCCCTTTTTGAATAAGCATTTATGTCTTGAACATAGATTGTATATCATATGTAAAGATTATCTTTATTTTTTATAATATTAAAATCTGTTTTTGTTTCAACTAATTTCTCTTTTGTGATTTGATATGATTTTATGTTATGAAAATCTTGATTTACAAATCTAGTAGAGAATCAGTTTTTTGAAAATGCTTTTTTTGATTTTAATAGAGTTTCTTTTTGATTAATGTTACTTAATCAATATATGTTGATAGAATAATTATTTTTTTTATCTTGAAAAAAATCTTGTATAAATTCATATGATTCAGGTATATCTTTTATTATTTTTTCAATTTTTATTACTTTTATAGTTCCTCATATTTTTCTTAATATTTCATTAAATCAATATGTATTGATATTATTAATTATTAATATTTTTTCATCAAAATAAATTATTTCCATTTCTGGAAATAGTGCATATATCTCAGCGATACTTAGTTTATATTCTCTTCATAATTCAAATGCAAACATTTTTTATATATAAATATTAATTTAATCAAAGTTTGTTTATAAGTTCTTTTCAGACATTTTCAATTGATTGGTCTGCATTTACTTTTATAACTTTTCATTCTTTTTCTTGAACTTTTGTTGTTGGAAGAGTATTATTCATAAATTCATCTATTCTTTTTAAAATTCAAGCTTCATTATCATCAGCTCTTTTAATCAATTCATTTCAATTGTTTGGATTAGTTTTTGTTCAACTTTGAAAAGTATCTCAAGTTATAGGGTCATACATTCTTCATATAAGTCTTTCAATAGCTTTTTCTTTGCTTAGTTCAAAAAATACAACTTTATAATCAGGAATAAGTTCTTCTATACTTTTTTTATTTCATAGGTTTCTTACAAATCAATCTAATATAAGATTTTCATTTGTTTGTTTGTTTATAATTTCTTTCATAACTTCTCATACAAATT
>JAQUWS010000080.1 GCA_028692735.1 Candidatus Altimarinota bacterium | reverse complement strand
GAAAATAAATGACTATGGTATAGAGAAGTTTTTACTGAAAAATTAATGACAAAAGAACAACAAAATGAATTTATTCAAGTTTTAAGAGATGCTATTGAATTAAAAAACTATGAATTAGTACAAGAAATAGTAAAAACTGCTTTTAGATATCTGTGGACAAAAATGTGAACTTGACTTTCTAACGAAGAAATAGAAGAGATAGTAAACTCTCTTGATTCATTTTCATCTCCATTTATTGTTCCTGTTGAAAAAGTTTGAGAAGATTGAATTTACTTAATAAATGAATCAACTTGACCAACAGATGCTTTCAAAGATCTTGCTTTACAACAAGTGACTACAATGTTATCAGTAATTACAAAGAAAAAAAATAATTTAGCTATTGATAAAGCATTAGATGAAAAAAATCAATGAATTAGTTATGAATTTAAAACAATTAATTGAGAAGAAAAACTTATAAAATACAAAAACTGAGTTGAAGAAAAAGAACAATGAAATCGTCCAAAAATATCAATTGTTATAACTCTAACTTCTACAAGCTGAGATACTTGACCTGCTTGATGAGCTTGAATTGAATGAAGAGATTTTGTTGCAAATATAATTTGATTCCCTGCGTTTGAAGCAACTCAATGACAAGTATGACAAATGCTTAATTTAAAATGAAATGTATTATCAGTTCCTTTTAAACAAGCTTTCACAGCAATTCAAGAAGATATGAAAAAGTGTAATAATCCAGAATTTAAAGCAAACTTACAAAAAATTCTTGAAGAAAAATTTAAGGAATTAAGAAAAGAATACGGTTTTGATATAGAAGTAAGTTCTTGAAGTTTCAATAGTGTAAATATATGAAGAATTGACTGACAATCAATTTATCATTCTGTTGCTCTTATGGTAGCAAAAGCTCAAAATCCAGAAATAACTTGAGATGTAATTGAAGTTATCCCATCTTGAAATTTCTGACACACAACAGGAGCTCTACAAGCAAAAGACATGATGTGATGAATAGATGATATAATCGTATCAACAAATGAAAATGATGCGATTTATAAACTAATTAAGACCTGAGAATACAAAATGGCAGAAACAGAGATTTCTTGTCCATCTGTATCAATGATTATAAGATATGGAAGTAATGTAGAAAGATTATTAAGAATGATAACAAGCCCTGAAAGATGTGCAGAATTGATGGAAAAATTTGAAAATTGATGAATAAAACTTACTAAAGAAGAACACCAAAAATTAAAAGACCTATGACTTAAAACATATAAAGTTAATATTGATTGAGAATTAGCAACTATTAGAGATTTATGGCTAAATCATGATAGATTAATTTGTCCTCATACAGCAAATGCATACCATGCATCAATCCAACATAAACTTACTTACCCTGATGTAAAAAATACAATTTTAGTATCTGAAACAGCTTCTCCATGGAAATTTTTAGCAGCAACAGCAGTAGCTTTAACATATGATTTCCCTAAAAAAATGGCTTTTGAGTATGAAAAATTAAGAAAAATAGAAAATACTAATGAATGAAAAGAAAAATTGCTAAAAATGATAACAGATGCATATGCAAAACATTGAAAAATATTTGATGAAAATATGATCCCACAAGATTTAAGAGAAATTTACAAAAAATGAATAAATATGTGAGAAGTTCAAGATTCAAAAGACTTCTGAGATTTAACTTTAAAATTTGTTGATAACATTTGAGATATGTTTACACAACAAACAAAAAACATTATTAACAGAAAAAAAGCTAACTAAAGTTAGCTTTTTTTTGGAGTTCATTTTACAACCAATAAATCATGAAATACTTCTATTCATTGTTTTCTTCTGTCTTCAGCTTCTTCAATTGTTATAACTTCTTTTCAATTTATATCACCATACATTTTTCAAACTAATTCTGGAGTAGATTTCTCTAATTGAACTAAAGCTCATAAATTAGTATTTTTACAATGAGGAATTATTCTTTCTAATCATATTTCAGAATCATATCATGCATAATTATGTAATTCTTCAACTATATCCGGATTTACTCTTCAAGTAAAATTAGAAATAGTAATTCCTTCATCATTATGTGCCCTAAATTGCTTTAAAGTCTCACGAATTAATCAATATCAAACATCATAAAAAGGTCCTATATTTGCTCATCTTTCTACATAATGTGCATAAAAATCATCTGGTCTTTTATCTGTAAATTCTAATTCTTCAGTAGCAAATAATTGAGGAAAACAAAAATAAAGTATATCTACATTTTTAAGTAATTTAGGAGTAACACTTTGAAATAAATTAGATAATATAAAAGTACATTTTCAATTTATTTCATCTCATAATTTTTTAATACGAGCCTTTCCTACTTCTATAGAAGTAGGATCAATATCAATTCAGATTAAACTATTTACTCTAGATGAACATACTTTCATTATAATTTCCATTAACATTGCATTTCAAGATCATCCTTCTGCAATATTCAACAATCTATTTTGACTTTTAAATAACTTTTCTATTTCTTCAATAGTTAAATCACTAATTCATTTAGTCCAATCATCAGAAACAAACACACTACTATGTCATGTATTACCATTTTGATCTATATGTGAATGCATATCTAACAAAATTTTCCCCATGTTTATTATATTAAAAATTAATTTCTAATTAAAATAATATATTTACTTTAATAACCTCAAATATTATATAAAAAACAATAATTGCAAGTTTATTTTTTTAAAAGTCAAGCAATGGTTTTAATATATAATTTCTTAAATCTATATTGTTTTAAAATTTTACTTTTTTAAATTTATTCATATAATTTTTAAACTTATTTAAAGGCAGATACCAGCTAGTGAAAACTAGAGGAAAGTCTGGACACCACAAGGATAGGATAAGAGTTAACGACTCTAGCTTAAAGATATAATCCATAAACTTTAAGTATGGCTAGTGCCACAGAGACAATACTAAGGCGAAAGCCCCAAAAGTGAAAAGTCATTTGGTGTTATCATATTGATTTTACAAATATTTGTAAGTAAATAGAAATAGCTACAAATGGTTCCGTATTTATACGGAATGGTAAACCCTATCTGGTGCAATTGGAATGGTACCTTAAATCGCTTCATTATCCTTTATTGGCTTTTTCAGGTATACCAAGCTTGAGCTTACAAGTGATTGTAATGCCTAGATAGATTGGTATCTAGATACAGAATCCGGCTTATTACCTTTAAATAAGTAAAAATACAACCTAACAAAAAAATTATGAAATTAGTTTTTACATGAATTCAATGATGTTGAAAGTGAACTCAAGCAAGATTACTTGTAGAAAAATATTGATATACTCTACTTGAAATGTGACAAGAACTTAGAAATATAGCTGCTTCATGAAGTGAAATATGAAATAAACTAAAAAGTATACTTGAGTCAGGGGCTCTAGTTAGCCCAGAATTTGTATGAGAAGTTATGAAAGAAATTATAAACAAACAAACAAATGAAAATCTTATATTAGATTGATTTGTAAGAAACCTATGAAATAAAAAAAGTATAGAAGAACTTATTCCTGATTATAAAGT
>JAQUWS010000032.1 GCA_028692735.1 Candidatus Altimarinota bacterium | reverse complement strand
CTATTTTTCTCTATTTTAAAACAAATTTATTATAAAATTTGTAAAAACACAAAAAAAGTTCGAACTCATAATCATAGCTATATTTAGCTAAAAATTACAAATTCAAACTATTATTTTTTATATTGGTAGGACGGGCGGGGTTCGAACCCACGACCTTGGCCTTAAAAGGGCCCTGCTCTACCAACTGAGCTACCGTCCCAAAATCGAAGCTTCCATATATTATTTAATTTTTTTTAAATAGCAAATTTATTTTAGAAAAAAAGCCCCTATTGACAATTTTATTATTTTTTTTATAAAAATTATTATACCTTAATTACCTATATTCTACATTCTAAATTCTATATTCTTAAGTCTATTATTTGTTTTATAAAAAAATTTATGTTAAAATAATAAAGAATGTTATTTTTATAAGTACCTTTATTAGATGAAAAAAAGTTTTTATATTTTTCTTACATTTTTATTTAGCATAAATATAACTTATGCTAAATTAGTATGAACAAATTATAATTATACAACTACATCTACACCTCAAAACTCATCTTTTTTTTCAAGTATGTGATTGTTTTTTAAAAACTTTTTTCTTTTTGTTATATATATCATAATAATTTTTGTATGATTTTTAATAATACTTAAAGCTATCAGACTTGCCTTTGAAATATATTATTCAAAAAAACTAGTATATCTAAAAGTTACAATGCCAAGAAATGATAGTAAACTAGATAAAGAACATGAAACAAAAAAAGATTTCAAAGAAAAAATTTGACTTATGTCAATGTTTTTTAAATCAGTTCATAAAATAAGTAACGTTTGATTAAGAGAAAGTTTATTAAACCTTATATTTAAACATGCCAAAATTTCACTGGAACTTGTATATGAAAAAAGTGAAGTTTCTTTTTATATTGTAACATATGAAAGTTTTTTAAACTTAATTATTCAACACATAACATCTATTTATACTGATGCTGAAATCCAAATTATTGATAAAAAAGAAAAATACATAGACCTGAAAGAAGAATGATACAATCTAAGATGTATTTCTTTACAAAAAGAACATGATGATGTTTTTCCTATAAAATCATTTAAATATCTTGAAAATGACCCTCTTGATAATTTTACAAACGTTTTTTGATGACTTGGAAAAGAAGACAAAGCCATAATACAAATAGTAATAAAACCCTCACCTTCTTCATGGAATGAAAAAGCAAAAAAAGCGGCATCACTTGTTTCAAAATGACAATATAAAAAAAGAAAAAAATTTAAATATGCTGACTTCTTATGGAACCCAATTGTAGCAATTATACAATGACCTCAAGATATGGTAAAAGACCAAAGCAATGCACCTTGAGCATCAAGTTGAGATGCCTATAAAATATTTAATCAAGCAGAAAGTGAAAGCCAAAAAATTATGTGAGAAGCAGCAAGTCAACCAGCATTTGATGCATCAATAAGAGTCCTTGTAAGTAGCAAAGATGAAGATATGAGTATAGAATGAAGTCATGCAATAGTATGAGCAGTTTCAATTTTTACAGATGAATATAATAACTCTTTAGACAACCCTCAAGTAAGAGAAGACTGATTAAGTTTTATTTTTACACCTTTAATATATCAATGATTTAAATATAAATTAGTATGATTTTTTCAAAACGTTTCTAAATTTTCTACTGATGAACTTTCTACAATATACCATTTTCCAGATATAAACTATAACAAATCTCCTCTAATAAAATGGTTAGACTATAAAAAATTAGCACCACCTCATAACTTAAAATTCCCATCTGATAAAACAATTTTAGAAGAAAAAAAAAGTGATTGAACAAAAATAGAAGCACAAAGAACTCTATGAGGATTTCCAATCTTTAAAGATTGAGTATTAATGTGATGGAATGAGTATAGAAATAAAAAAACACCTATTTATTTTAATAAAAAAGATAGATGAAGACATCATTATATTATATGAAAATCTTGAGGATGAAAATCTGTTTTTATAAATTATATAGCTAGACAAGATATACGGAATTGAGATTGATTATGTATAATTGATCCTCACGGAGACTTAGTTGAAGATGTTCTTAGATTTGTACCAAAAGAAAGAGCTAAAGATGTAATTGTTTTTGATCCAGGTGATGATGAAAGGCCTATGTGATTAAATATACTTGATATAATTTCAACTGACCCTGAAGCAAGAGTAAGAGAAATGGATAGAGCTGCACTAGATGCTACTGAAATATTTATAAAGATATTTGGTGATGAAATTTTCTGACCTCGTATACAACACTATTTCCGTAACTGAGCGTTAACTTTGATGGAAGACTTAGACGATGGTTGAACTTTGATAGATGTACCTAGACTTTTTACTGATGATGCTTTTATGAAATATAAAACAAGTAAAATAAAAAATCCTGTTGTTAGATCATTTTGGGAACATGAATATGCAAGTACTTGAGATAGAGAAAAACAAGAAATGATACCATATTTTTCTGCAAAGTTCTGACCATTTATAACAAATACAACCATAAGAAATATAATTTGACAAACAAAATCAGCTTTTAATCTAAGAGAAATAATGGATAATAAAAAAATATTACTTGTTAATCTTTCAAAAGGTAAAATTTGAGCATTAAATGCACAATTATTATGATTGATTTTTGTATCAAAGATAAATATGGCAGCAATGAGTAGAGCAGACATGCCAGAACAAGATAGAAAAGATTTCTTCTTATATGTAGATGAGTTTCAAAACTTTGCAACAGATACATTTTGAGAAATCTTATCAGAAGCCAGAAAATACCGCCTAGCTCTAATAATGGCACACCAATTTATAGCTCAAATTTGATGAAGTTGAGAAAAATATAAATCAAGCTGAAAACCAGCTATAAAAGATGCTGTCTTCTGAAATGTCTGAACAATAATGAGTTTCAAAGTATGAGCTGAAGATGCAGAATATCTTGAAAAAGAATATGCACCTCTTTTATCCCAACAAGATATAATTTGAATTGCAAATTATACAACTTATTGTAAACTAAATATAGATAATGCATCTAGTCGTCCATTTGATTTTAAAACAATCCGGGATGAAAAATATAAAGACGAAAGAATAGCAGAAATTGTAAAAGAATATTCAAGAAAAAAATTCTGAAGAAAAAAGAAATTTGTAGATATGGAAATAGAAGCACGCTTATGAATAACATCAGAAACAAATAATACAAAAGAATCAAACAACGATAATACAACAACAAATACAGAAAATAGTGCAAATGAAAATACAGAAGAATCAAACAATGATACAACAACAAATAATAATACTTTATAATATTATAATATGATAAAAAAAATATTACTATATTTAGTTCCTCTAATCTGCTTTACAAATATATGAATAAATAATATATATGCAACTAGTTGAGATGTTAGCTTAAATAGTTGAGCAGAAGTTAAATCAAATTATGACACAATAGTAAATTCAGCAAGTAAAAACAGTTGAGCAGACAATGACCTACTAGATGATCTTCACAACAATTGACAAGTATGAGAAAGTGCATCATGAAATAAAACATGAGCAGTAGCAATAAAAGATTTTATCATAATAATAGCAAAAGAAGTAAAAAATATATTTTTTGTTCTTGCTTGAATCTACTTTTTAATAATTACAATAAGATTTTTAGTATCTTGAAGTTCAGATGAAGCATTTTGAAAATACAAAAAATGAATTATCTGGATAACAATTTGAATAGTTGTTATGCAATTGTCTTATTCTTTTGTTGTGACAATCTTCGATAGATCACTATCAAGTTTTGCCTCAAATTTTATCTGAAACATAATAGAACCTCTAATAAATTTAATTTCAACACTAGCTTCAATATTCTTCTTATTTATAGCAATTTATACATTTATCAGACTTATGTCTTCTTGATGAGATAAAGAAAAATTAACAAAATGAATAAATTCTATACTTTATGCTGTTATATGAATTGCATTAATAAAATTTTCAAGAATATTAGTAGAATGAATATACTGAACTTATTGAATAAACCAAGCATGAACAATTACAATAACAACTGAAAAGTGATTTAGTTCTGTAACTATAATGTTTTTTAATTTTATGAATTGGTTAAACTGATTTGTTGCTATTTGAACAGTAATTATGATAATATATGCATGAACTCAAATACTATTGTCAAATTGAGATACTGAAAAAGTAAAAAAATGAAGAAAATTGATATTATATGCTTGAATCTGAATAATGATATTAGCAAGCAGTTATTTATTTTTAAGTTTCTTTATTTGACCTGAAGGAAACAATATTACCACTAATATATAAAACATGATAAAAAAATTTATATATAACATATTAAAAATAATAATATTATTATTTTTAATACTACCAATAATAAATCAATCTTTTGCTGATAGCATAACAATTAAATGAGTTTGAGATATAAAAGATGTTTCTATTACACCTTCAAATAATTCAAACTTTGTATCAAGTTTATCTAGCACATGATTTTCAATTTTAGCCTCAATAAAGACTATTTTAATGTGAGTTTTTATATTTTATATGGTATATTCATGAGCTGAAATGATTATGTCTATGTGAACAGATGACGATAAAATAAAAAAAGCTAAAAGACAAATTCGGTATAGCTTAATCTGAGTAATATTTATAAATATTCCTTGAACATTATATGATGCATTTTTTAATGACTCACCATGAACCACTTGAGTTCTTTGAATATGGAAAGATAATTGAACTCATATTATTTGAGGTTCATGATTTTATTCACTACTAAATTATTTAACTTGATTACTCGAAATTGTTATATTTTTTTCTGCTTTATTTATTTTCATATATACTTGAATTACTCTGATCTTATGATGAAAAGATTCAAAAACAGTTAGTGAAGCAAAATTAAAATTACTATATGCTATAATTGTATTAATATTAGTATGATTTATTGAGATTTGGAGAGGATTTGCATTTACTTGAGATTTCCAAATATGATATAGTATATTCTGAAGTTTAGCAAATTTAATTATGTACATAGCTCCTTTAATTTGATTATTTTACATAAGTTTAGCATGATATTATTATATAAGTTGAAATGAAGAAAAAATCAAAAAAGCAAAAAACATAATAATTTATGTACTACTATGAACTTTGATATTATTAGCATCATATTCAATCCTTCTTGAACTAGAAACATTAGTACTTTAATACTTAAAAATTTATTATGAAAAAATTTATTCTCTTAATAATTTTAGTTTTAACCTTTATTTCATATCATCCAATATATGCTGGAGATAATGAAACAATAGCAAGTGAATACTCTACAATAGAAATAGAAGTATGAGAAGCGGTTCCTTGAGCAAACTGTGAAAAAATTAATGAATGAAAATACAAATGTACAGTCAAAACATGATTTTGAAGTGTTCAAGACTCAATTTGAGCAATCATTAAATATTTTACATTTATTACATGATTACTTTGAGTTTTATATATAGTAATAAATTGAATTTTATTAAGTATGTGATGACTAGATTCAAATATGCAAAAATCAACAAAAGATAATATAAAAAAAGCTTTAGTATGAGTTATATTATTATTTATTTCATGACTAGTTTTGAATATGATAGCTCCTTGGATTTATCAATAAAAAAATAGTTCAAAATTTGAACTGCCCCTAAAAAGTAGAATGAAATAAAAAAATACATTCTACTTTTTTTATATTCAAACAGAAGAAACAAGTTTCACTACATACCAAGAAACTGAAATTATAATAAGTCATATAACTGTATAAACCAAAGTCTTCCAAGCCTTTTTAAATTGAGCTTCATCTCAAGAAGATGTAATAAAAAGGTATCAAATATAAATAAACATTCCTATAATTATTAAAGGCATCAATCAAAAAACATAATCAAGTATTTTTTTCAATACTGATCACAAAACATCATCTTCAGAGTAAGTTATAGGAACATTTTGAGGTAAAACATCTTCTTTATCAAAACAATATCATGAACTATAAAGAAAAAAATAAACAAATATACTATTTAAAAACAAAAATATTTTTTTCATATATTAATTTATATTAATATTATTAACTAAAGTAACTAAATAATATGCAGAAATAGAAATAAAAACTCAAAACAAAGACCATATAATCCACTTCCTTGCTTTTTTTGCTTTTTCTTCTTGTCCTACAGAAAATATATACATAAATCAAGCTCAAATCAATGCAAAAACAGCAAAAACCGCTACATATTTTATCAGTAAAGCTACCATTGATCATAAGAAATTTAACGCTCATGTACTTGAAGAACTACATCAAGGTAATCAATCACACAAAATTTCTGGTTCCTTTCAAAAAGCAAAGGGTATAGTAAAAATAAAACTTATTAAAAACAAAAATATTTTTCTCATAAAATACTACTAAAAATAAAATAGACTAACCTAATTATATAAAATATATCTTACCAAATTAACAATATAATAAGAAGATAATGCTATAACAAGTGCTAATATTCATGAAAAAAACATTTTTCTTCATTTTGTTAATAATTCTTCTTGTCAATTATAAATTATCATATATCAAGCTCCTATTGACATAACAACCATAGCAACAGCTCAAATAGATATCATCAAAGTATTTATTATTTTTCATAATAATCAATCGAATTTTCACTGTAGCGTTGAAGAAGGATCTGGGTCAACTCACATTCAACCAATTACATCATTTGTATTTATTGTAAAATCAGTTGATGAAAAATCTTTTGAAGTGTCTGCATTTTTAGTGGTAGATGTAGTAGTAGTTTCTCAGTCAGCAAAAGATAAATTTATAGAAAAAATAGCTCACAACAACAAAAATAATAAAAATACTGTTTTTTTAACCATAAAAACAAAGTTAATTAATAATCTCACATTTCATAATCATAAAAACCTGTTTTTTCATTATATTGATAAATTATTCAATAGTCTTTATATTGTTGGAAATCTTTTGGAATATAATCAATATATCAATTATCAAAAAGTTCTTTAGGATTTTTTGAATTTTTTCATGTACTCTTAAAATAGTTTTTATTTGCTTCATCTAAATATAATAAATTCATTTCTCTTGAAGCTTTGTAAACATAATTTTTACAAGTATTTGAATCTATAAAATCTTTTTCTTTCTTTTCGTCAAATTTTCAGAAAGCAGTTACCAATACATTTTCTAAACTTTTAAGTACAGATGAGTCAATCACGCTAATTGTTCCCATAGATTCAGCTACTTTTAAACAAACTTGATCTTCTTCTTTTTTAGTATCAACTACACTACGAGCTAATGTCAAAAACATATAAATTGATTTTCATCTATCTCATCATTTTCACATCATAATAGCAGCAAGTATTTTTGCTCACTCAACAGTATCAGTATTAGCACTAGCAACTTTATAATACAAAGAAGCATTTATTGGATCATTATTATAATAAAAATATAAATATGCCAAATAAAAAGGAATTTTATAAGATTTACATGGATTTTCATATTTTTTGTCTGTCCACAATTTTCTTAAATCATCTTCTTTTTTAATCATTTCAACTTTTTGTTTATCACAAAAATTATCAACTCATTTCAATCAAATTAAAATTCACTCATCTACATATTTTTTCTGTTCTTCATCTGTTAAATTTTCATATCTTTGATTATAATCAGGTAATAACAATTGTCATATAATATAAGGATGCTCAAAATATGGATTTAAATCATTTATCAAAGTAGTTATTTGATACAAATATTTCTTATATTCAGATTTCATAACATTTCATCCTATATACTGAATAGTTCTCAACCGATAAAGATCTGCTCTTAAATTTTTAAATCAAAAACTTGTAATTTTAGCTACTTCGCTAGTTGGTAAATCTTCTGGATGTCTAACATAATTTGCTTGAATTTCTTTTTGTTTATTATAATTTAGTTCATTAATTTTATAAAAACAAAACAAAACTCAAATAAATACCAATATAAAAAATATATTTTTTATAGCTGTTCTCTGTTTCATAAAAAAAAGTATAAAAGTTAAAAAGTATAAAAGTATAAAAGTTTGCAATCAATCAATAAAAATAATTTTTTTATTCAATCTCTTATCTTTTTACTTTTTTATATATCAGTTCAATCTAAGTCAATAGTAATTTTTCCATTCTTTTTACATATATACAATCTTCTTTCTTTTCCTTCTCATTCACTTTTAGTATATATATCAGATTTTAAACTAGATACATAAGAGTGTATTTTTTTTCTTTCATATGCAGAAAAAAAAGGTAATCTAAAATCTCTATTAGTTTTTTCTACAATTTCAATTTTAGACTTAATATAATTTATTAACTTATCTTCTTTTGATTTTAAATAATCATTTACTTCAATATGTATTATTATATTTTCACCTAATTTTTTACTTATAATAATTTTTAAAATGGATTTTATATCTTCTAGATTTTTTCATCTTGTTCAAATAAGCAAAGATGAATCATTAGTTTCAAGTTTTATATAATAAACGTTTTCTAACTCTTTTAGAACTTCAATACTAGAAAATTCTATTAACATTTTTGAAAAAAAACTTAAAACTATACTTTTAATTATATCTTCCACAATATTTTATTAATATATAAATTAATCTCTATATAGATTAATAAATTTTTTATTTTTTACAAGTTTTTATATTTTTTTTGACAAAAAAGCAAAAAAACTTATTATTTTAAAAATTTTTATATATTTTAAACTTAAATTTAATGACTGAAAAAATAATTGATGATTACTATTTAAATATAAATCAAACAGATTCCACAGATGAAAAAACTTCTACAAAAAAGAAGTTAAAATTTATTTCAAAGAAGCCAAATGCTGACAATAATGAAAATAATGAAAATTCTAAAAAAATAATCATAAAAAAAACATCTACAAATATCGAAATAAAAGAAATAAAAGAGAAAAAAGTAATTATCAAAAAAACTGAAGAAAGTACTCCAAAAATAATAATAGAAGGAAAAAAAGATAATATAATAAAGGAAAAACCTAAAAAAACTTTTTCTTTTAATACTTCAAAAAATATAGAACAAGAAACTAAAAAAGAAAAAAATAATAAAACAGAACATCATGAAACTCAACCAATAAAAGAAAATAAAGATAACTTAAAATTTTCAAAAAAGGAAAATACAGTTTTTTCTCAAGATAAAAATAAAAAATTTTCTTTCAAAAAAAATGAAACATTTAATAAAGAAAAAGATTTTTCTCAAGAAAAAAATGACAGAAATAAAAAATTTTTTAAGAAAAATAACTTCAAAAAAAATTACGAATATGATGATGCCAATAAAGATACAGGTTTTACTAGATCAAACAAAATTAACCAAAAGAAAAAAGAAGAAAAAAACATAGAAGATATAAATCAAAATATAATTTCAAGAAAATGAGAAGAAGTAATAATTTGAGATATACTTACACTTAAAGAACTATCAGAAAAAATATGAATTCCTTTTTCAAAATTAATCTGAGAATTTATGAAAAATGGTATGATGGTAAACATAAACAGTAAAATAGACTTTGATTCAGCAAATATAATATCTGAAATTTTTTGAGTTAAACTAATTAGAGACAATTCATCATGAATTAGCATAAATGAATTAATGTCATGAGATATTTCAACATTATTAATAGAAGATGATCCAACTAACCTAGAAAAAAGACCTCCAATAATAAGTATAATGTGACATGTAGATCATTGAAAAACTTCATTACTTGACTATATTAGACATTCAAAAGTTGCTTTTTGAGAAGCAGGTTGAATAACTCAAAGTATTTGAGCATATCAAGTTGAACAAAACAATCAAAAAATTACTTTTCTAGACACTCCTTGACATGAAGCATTTACAGTGATGAGAGCAAGATGAGCAAAGTCAACAGATATTGCAATACTTGTAGTTGCTGCTGATGAATGAGTTAAACCTCAAACTGTTGAAAGTATAAACCATGCAAAAGAAGCTTGAATTCCAATAATTGTTGCTATAAACAAAATGGATAAAGAAGGAGCAAATCCCGACAACGTAAAAGCATGATTATCTGAAAATTGACTTATTTCTGAAGAATGGGGATGAGATATTCCTATGATACCAGTTTCAGCAAAAACTTGATTTTGAGTAGATGACTTATTATGAGTAATTCTATTAATTGCTGAAATGCAAGAATTAAAAGCAAATCCAAATAGAAATGGTATTGCAACTGTTATAGAATCACACCTAGATCAAAAACTATGACCTATTGCAACAGTCATAATAAACACATGAACTATAAATAAATGAGATAGTATTGTATGTAAAGACTCTTTTTGAAAAATTAAAATACTAAAAGATTACACTTTTAAATGAATAAAAACAGCATGACCTTGAGATCCTGCTATGATTATATGACTTGATAAAGTTGTTGAATGATGAGATATATTACAAGTTGTTTCAGATATAGATAAAGCAAAAAATTTTGCAACTGAATATGCAAAAGTTATACAAAACCAAAAATCAAAGTCTCTTACATGAATAGACTTAATAATGTCTAAAATAAAATCTTGAAACCTGAAACAATTAAAAATTGTTGTAAAAGCTGATACAAATTGAAGTTTAGAAGCTATTAAATCATCATTATTGAAATTATCAACAGAAGAAACATCAGTGTCTATAATACACTCTTGAGTATGAAACATAAACGAAGGTGACATACTTATGTGTCAATGAAGTGAAGCTATACTTATATGATTTAGAACTACAGTATTACCTACAGCAAAATCAACACTAGAAGCAACAAAAGTTGAATTTATCAATAGTGAAATAATCTACCATATAACTGAAAAAATTGAAAAAATAATAACTTGAATGCTTGATCCAAAAGAAATAGAAACAATCCTTTGAAAAGCTACTGTATGATGAATTTTTTATACATCAAAAGAGTTTATGATTGTATGATTAAAAATACCTAAAGAATCAAGTATAGAAAATAACACAAAAATAAGAGTTATTAGATGAGACAAAATTGTATGAAAATGATCTGTAAAATCACTTAAATTATGAGTTGAAGAAGTAAAAAATGTAGAATGACCTAGCGAATGTTGAATAAAATTTGTTTGAAATATGAGCCTTGAAATTTGAGACATACTTGAAATTTATAAAATAGAAATAAAAAAATAATTTTACTTAATTAATATAAAAATTATGACTTCTATTCTAGAAAACTTATCTATTTTACAAACACTTACTGAACAAGAAAAAGACAGCTTAGCAATTTTTTGTCAAGAAAGATACTTACAAAAATGAGAAATTTTATTCTCAGAATGAGATGAATGAAATGCTATGTATTTTCTTAAATCATGAAAAATAGATATATACAAAGAGATAAATTGAAATGAAGAAAAAATATGACAAGTTGTTGCAGAAGAAGTACTTTGAGAAATGGCTCTATTTCAAAGCCAATCAAACAAAAGAATGTGAACAGCAATTGCAGCAGAAAATAGTATGTTAATAGTAATACTTGATTTTTCAATTGATGAACTAAAAAGAAAACATCCAAATGTAATAGAAAAAATAAAACAAGTTATTGAATACAGAAATTCATTAAATGTAAAATACAATACTCAATTTTAAAAAAAATGTTTAGTAATTAATTACTAAACATTTTTTTAACAAATTTTTCATCACTTTTCCATTTTTTCTTAGTTTTTACTCTAAGCTTTAGAAAAACTTTCTTCTCAAAAACTTTTTCTAGATCAAGTCTTGATTCTTTTCAAATCTTTGAAATTAACTCTCATCATTTTCAAATAATTATATATCTCTGACTATCAGTTTCAGTATAAATATAAGCTAATATTTCCAAAACATCTTCTTTATCATCTATTTGTTCAATTCAAACAAAAACACTATGAGGAATTTCTTCTTTTGTAAAAAGAAAAACCTTTTCCCTGATTATTTCTCATATTCTAAAAAACATATCCTGAGAAGTATAATAATCCTCAGGAAAAAGCATAAAATCTGTTTTTAAATACGTTTTTACTTTTTCTACTAATTCATCTAATCAAATATTATTTACTGAAGATATTTTAAAAACATTATCTTTTGATGGAATATTGATTTTAGAAGGTAAATCAATTTTTGTATAAACTTTCACAACTGGCACTTTTACATCACTTAAAAAAGATTTTATATAATTTTCTTCAATTCATCATTCACGAGTAGTATCTATAAAATAAAGAATAACAGAAGCATCTTTCAAAGAATTTATTGCTTGATTATTTATTTCTGTATTAAATACTTTTTCAGAAGCATGAACTCAAGGAGTATCAAAAAAAACTATTTGACTATCATCATCATTATAAATAGCTAATATTTTCTTTCTAGTTGTTTGTGGAACATTTGTAGTTATAGAAATTTTTCTTCATAAAAGCTCGTTTATAAAAGTAGATTTTCAAGTATTTGGTCTACCTATTATGGCTACATATCATACTTTTTTCTTTTTTAAATCACTAGTATTTGCCAATATCTCATTTAAATCTAACTCTTGCATATTTTTTATTATTGAAAAATAAAATTTATTTAATTATAACAAAACAAAATTAAATACAAAAAAATATTTATTTTTTATTAATAATTCATTAATTGTATTTGTCAAGTATTTTTATATTTTCTTTTGACAAAAACAAATTAATTTTTATTATGTAGTTGCTTTTTTTACAAAAGCAATTTATTTTATATCCTTCCAATTTATAATTAAATTGGATAATTAACCCATAGGAAATATGAAAACATATGAATTAATGCTAATCGTAAATCCAACCATTTCTGAAAGTGATAGAACTAGTTCTATTGAAGAAATAAAGAAAATTATAGAAAATTTTTCTTGAAAAATCAAAAAAGAAGATGTTTGGTGAGAAAAAAAGATGGCATACAAATTAAACAATTCTGATAAAGGATTTTATATACTTTTCGAAATTGAAATAGATTGAAAAGAACTTAAAACAATAACAAAAGAAATTAATCTAAATAAAAATATATGGAGACATATGTTTGTAGCTAATGATTAATTCTTATTTAATTTATAACTATAAAAAGATGAGAACAGTTAATAAAGTTATTCTTATTGGTAATGTAACTAGAGATCCTTCAATTAAAACTACAGATAAAGACAAAAAAATAGCCTTATTTACAATAGCAACAAACAGATATTATAAAACAAATGACTGAGAAAACAAAAGTGAATCAGAATTTCATAACTGTGTTGCATGGTGAAACTTAGCTGATAGAGTTGAAAAATTTCTAGTAAAATGAAAACTAGTATATATAGAATGAAGATTAAGAACAAGAGTTATAGATAAAGAAGATTCTTCAAAAGTTTACAAAACAGAAATTGTTGTATCAAACCTTATATTTTTAAATAAAAGATCAGACTTTGATGAAACTACAGATGAATTAGATGCAATAGAAGAAGAATTAGAAGATGATAAATTTTAATTTAATGTTTAACTAAAATTATTATGAAAACTAAATGTCCTTTAGAATGAGTAAAAATAGACTACAAAGATGTAGAGCTATTAAAAAAATATATTACAAAATTTGGAAAAATAGTTCCAAGATATTATTCATGAGTTTGTTTAAAAAACCAAAAGAAACTTGCTCAAGCAATAAAAAGAGCTAGAATTATGGCACTTTTACCATTTGTAAAAAAATATGATGCAAACTTCAATTCGTAATTGATAAATTATACTCAAAAAAACTACTTTAAAAAGTAGTTTTTTTTTATTTTTATTAAATAATATGATAATATAATTATACTTTTAATTTCTAATTTAGACCCATGGTAGAAACAATTATAAATTTTCTTAATTCACTTAACAATTTTCTTAAAAAAGAAAAAAGTATAAATTGAAAATCTCAAAAAAATAATACTTTTTTATATTATTTCATTATTACTATAACTGTAATTTTAATTTTATGGAACATAATAGATGTTATTTGGCTTATCAAAGAATATCTAGATATAACTCACTATTGAAGTTATGAAAACCCAATTATATTTTTTTCATTTTTTATATACATTTTAACATTTAGCATTTTATTAAAAACAATACTTCTATTAAATAAAACTGATGGAAATTATATAAATAATTTCTACAATATAATAATACCTAGTTACTTTTGAATAATATGAGCTAGATGATTGTTTTTATTTTACCCATATGAATACAGTTTATATGTTTTTTATATTATATTATTATGATATCCCTTATTACAAACTATACAATTAACTTTTAAATGATTTAATTCAAATATATATAATAAACTAAAAGATACTTTTTATTTATATAATTTGGGATTTATTTTCTTCGTAGTGATAAATGTATTTTTTTGAACTATTTGAATAAATATAGAATTTTTATGAAATTTATCTCATACAATAAATGATTTTTTCAGAATGAGTTATATTGATAACTTCTTTGAATGATTTATTTTATTAATTTTTTCATTTATTATTTTATTACTACCAATATACCTGTTACATATATATTTTGATACTATAAACAGAAAAAGAAAACTTTTCAATATATCAATATTATTATTTCTGATTGTCTATATTGGACAATTTACCTGAAATATAATAAATACCTTTTATCAATATCAATTACAAAAAGCACAAAACATAATCTCCTTAAAATGAAACAATTATGAATCATACAAACTTGCTAAAAGTATTTTTTTAAGTTCAGCATATAAAAACGCTATTACAAGTAATAAAGACTATGATAAAACATTATTTGAAAAGTTATATGATTCAACTCCTGAAAATTATTATTGAGAAAAAATTGCAAAAAATACAAAAAATAATAGAAATTTTAGTACAAACTCAAGTAATATTTGAGAAAAAGCAAATGTAATTTTAAATTTATGAGAAATAGAAAATGAAATATACACATTTTCTACAACACAATCATGAAGTAATATAAAAACGGCTCCTGTAATTGAAAGCACATACAGATTTCATTTACAAAATGAAACTACAATAAATCAAGAAGTTGTAATGTTTTTTGAAACCCCTTCAAAAAACTCTGTAGTTACTAGCTTAAAACTATGACTTGATTTAGAATTAAACTGACAATTTTCCCCTCGCTGAGCAGCAAGACAAGTATATGAAAACAGCTTAATAAAAAATATTGATCCTGCCTTAATTGAAAAAGTTTGATTAAATACTTACTCTCTTCGTGTATTCCCAGTTCCTTCTAAGAGTGATAAAACTCAATGAAAACAATTAGTTGAAGTAAAGATACTTAGTCCAATAAACAACAATGAATATATACTTTATTCTCCAAAAATATCTTTTATTAACTTAAAATTCAACAAAAAATCTTCTCTAATTTCTAAAATTTATAACAATGAAAATCTAATAAAAGAAGATATTATAAAAGAAAAGAATTTAGATGAATATCTAAATTTAAATCATTCTATAAATAGTAATGATTTAAACATAAAAATTGATGATAATTTAATGAATTATTGTTTAGATGATAAATTAAATTCAATTCTTATAAATTATAATTTACCAATAAATACAATTAATAAAACTAGAGAGATAAAAAACAAAACATCCTTATTTTTTGATAATTCTTTAAGTGTTGATAGAAATAATGCAGACAAATCATATAATAGTATTTATAATGCTTTTAAAAACTATAACTGAAAATTAAATGACATTGACCTTTACTCATATAATTTTGATGTAAATAAACTATCTGAAATAAAAGATATCAATTTTCGGTGATACAGTGATATAGACAGAGTTATAGACTATATAATAAACAATAAATTAAGTAAAGAAAACATTGTTTTTATAACTGATGATGACAATTTTAATTTATCATTAAAAGAAAACAAATCAAGAGATTTATCAAAATTAATAACAAATAAAATTTCGATTATTAAAATATGAAAAAACATAAAAACATATAAATCAGACTTAAATACTATATTATCTGCAAGTCAATGAAATATTTATAACCTAAACAACATATCAGAAATAGAAAAAATAATAAATACAATTAAAAATAACACATCTTTAAGTATAAAAAATCCTTGTAAAAAATTACCAGATGAAGATATAAATGCTAAAAAAATCCAAGCCTGATTTGTTTGAAATTTATTATTATCAAATATAAAAAATGATAATGATTGGTTAAATATAGCAAAAGCTCAAAGTTACATTTCAAACAATTATAGTATTGTTAACCAATTTAACTCTCTTATTGTATTACAAAACATTCAACAACAAAGAGATTTAGAATACTACAAAAATAATTTTAATAAATACGACAGTGATTACAATAATTACGAAAGTAATCAAAATTCAAATTTTTGATCAACAAGAAGATTAACAATAAATAATATTTTCCCAGAAACAAATGAAGATACATCTTCTATTGATTACTCATCTTTAGATTCAACAAATTTTTGAATTAGAATTGATAGTAGTGTAATGAGTCCTAATAAAATAAAATGATGACTGTTATGAAAAACAAGTATAAATGAAAATTACTGAATAACATGAAGCACAAACGTAAGTATTTTTTGAATTTTCTTATTAATTATGAAATTATTTGAATTTATTATGATTTATTACTTCATAAAAAAATATATAAAATGAGAAAAAAAATAATTTAAACTTTATTTAATTATAAAAAAAACTACTTTAAAAAGTGAACTGCCCCCTAAAAAGTAGAATGTAAAAAAAGAGATACATTCTACTTTTTTTAGTGTAAAAAATAATTATGGCAGGAATAAAATATAGTGACTTTCAAAAGCAAGAGCTAAGAAATAATAAATATGTAAAAAATGTAACTAATAAAAGTATAACTTTTACTTTAGAGTGTAAAACAAAAGTTTTAAAAC
>JAQUWS010000031.1 GCA_028692735.1 Candidatus Altimarinota bacterium | reverse complement strand
GTTTATATATGAAAAATAAAGTATTTACTTTTTTTTATTTTCAATACTTTATTTGTTGCTTTTTTCTTGATGATGCTTTCAGATTGAGTTACAATTTGAATTAGTGGGTTTTGTATGGCTTTATTGACTTATTTTACTTTGGAATTGTTTACAAAATGAAGTAGTGAATATAAATGATGAGTCACTGCAATAGTTTTAAATATTATTATTTGATTTGATCCTTCTATAAGTTTAGTTGGACATCTGTTTTGATGTATCGCTTGATTTGTTTTTTTCTTATGAAATCAGTTGTTTATAAGATTTAAGTAACTAAATTTTTTCCCATTCTTCAATTTCTCATATTATTTCTTTAAAAAATGGGTTAATTTCAATATTATGTGTATTTTTTATTTCTTCATACTTTTTAATATCTCTTGTTTTTAATTTATTCAGTAAATGTTTAAATTCATATCCAATTTGTTTTGATGTTACATTGATGATTTCTTTGTCTTCAATTTTTTTTATTTTATCTAGTGAAAAATTGTATCCCCTATTTTTTGCTTCTTTGTAGATTTGATATAAAAATGCGTTAATGGAAGTAATTTTATCTTTACTTTCTTTAAATCTACTAAGTTGAGCGTGGTTTTTGTATCATTTAGTTTTTCATTCTAAAACTTTTTTTGCTAGCAGTCATTCTCTCCAGCAAGCTAAAAGTCATTTTGAGTCTAGGTATTTTGGGTGAATTGACCAAAGTCTCATGATTTATTTAGAGCTTAAAATATAGTGTTAATGTTTTTATTATTCTTTTTCTGATTCTGTATTGTTTTCTTCGTTTTTTTCAAGTCTTTTCTTTAGTTCATCCCACACGTCTTTTGGAATTGGTTTAGCTATCTTTACTTCTGGGTATTTTTTTGCTGCTAGAAATTGTCATCTTTTTGAATTTTTTATCACTAGTTCTTCTCAAGTTTCATTATCAATAAGTAAACCTTTTTCTTTAATTATATCTTCAAGTAATTGGTCTTTTTCTGATTTAATCTTTCAAATCCATTTAACTTCTGGATATAAAGAACTTGCTAGGAATGGTCAAAATCTTCACGTTTTTACAACTATTGTTCATCATTCTGGGCAGGGTTTTCATTCATATTTTTCTTTTAGTGCATCCAGTGCTGTTGTATCTTTTTCATCTCTTTCTATGTATTTACATTCTGGCCGTCAACTACATCAAATAAATTTTCAGGTTTTACTAAATCTATAAATTAAGTCTTTTCAACACTCAGGACAAGCTTTTCATACCATTTCTATAACTCTTTCAGCATTTTCTCATGCGTTTTCTAAATCTTTTTTGAGCGTATTATTCCAAAAATTTCCTAACATGGTTTGATATTTTTCATCTCAATTTGCTATTTTATCAAAATCTAGTTCTACATTTGATGTAAAGCTATAATTCATCATTTTAGTAAAATATTTTTCTAAAAAGTCAGTTGTTGTGTATGCTATATCAGTTGGTTTTAAGTATTTTTTTTCAAATTTTTCAATATATCATCTATCTATAATTGTTGTTATTGTTGGGGCGTATGTTGATGGTCTTCATATTCATTCTGATTCTAGTTTTTTTACTAGACTTGCCTCTGTATATCTTGCTGGTGGTTTAGAAAATGTTTGATTTGATCAGATTTCATAACTTTTTACTATATCTCATATATTTAATTTTGGAAGTTTAATATTTTCATTTTCGTCGTTTGTCTCTTCATCGCTACTTTCTGTGTAAAGCTTCATAAATCAATCAAATTTTATAACTTCTCATTTTGTTATCCAATTTGAGTTAGTATTAATTATTGGTGAGAAATCCATAGTTGTAATTTCTAATATTGCATCTTCCATCTGACTTGCAATTGTTCTTTTCCATATCAAATCATATAATTTAAATTCTTGATTATCAAGAGTTCATCTTAAACTATCTGGGTTTTTTGATAAATCTACGGGTCTTATAGCTTCATGTGCTTCTTGAGCACTTGCTTGTTTAGTTTTATAATGTCTTTCTTTATGGTATTTGTTTCCAAATAGTTTTAATATAACATCTTTAGATCAGTTTATCGCAAAATTTGAAAGATTTACGCTATCTGTTCTCATATATGTAATTAATCATTGTCTTGTTCAATCTCATAAATCTATTCATTCATATAATTTTTGAGCTATCATCATTGTTTGTTTTACTCAAAAGTTGTATTTACGGCTTGCTTCTTGTTGTAAAGTTGATGTAGTAAAAGGTGCTTGGGGTGTTCTTTTTGAGTCTTTTTTTATAATATCATTTAATTTAAACTCTATACTAATTTTTCATGTTAGAATAATATAGTCTTTTTTATCTTTTGTTTTTTCTAAAATTTCTAAATTTGGAAGTATTGTATGTAAAAACTTTTCAACATCTTCTATTGAATTAAAATTTTTTGATTTTCATCAAACTTTATCTAAGTTTGATCTAAATTTAAAATTATCGTGTTCTATATTTGCATAAATCTTCCAACTTTCTTTTGGTTTGAAATTGATTATTTCTCTTTCTTTTTCTACAATTAATTTTACTGCAACTGATTGTACTCTTCATGCTGATAATCATTTTCTGATTTTTTTCCATAGAACTGGACTTACTTTGTATCAAACAAGTCTATCTAAAATTCTTCTTGCTTGTTGGGCATCAACAAGTTTTAAATCAATGTTTCTAGGTGTTTTTATACTTTCTTCTATAGCTTTTTTTGTGATTTCATGAAATACTATTCTTTTTACATTTATTGGATCTAAATTTAGAATATGACATAAATGCCATCATATAGCTTCTCATTCCCTATCCTCATCGGTTGCTATCCATACTTCTTTTGTGTTTGAAGCTAATTTTTTCAGGTTATCAACTGTTTTTTTCTTTTCTTTTGTTACTTGATATTTTGGATTAAATTCATTATCTATATCAACTCAAAGTTCTTTTTCTGGTAAATCTCTTATATGTCACATTGAAGCGACAACTTTATAATCTGTTCATAAAAATTTTTCTATTGTTTTTCATTTTGCTGGAGATTCGACTATTACTAAATTTTTACTCATAAATTTTTTTTAAATGATAAGTATTATGGTGTTGTAGTTTTTTGTTAGTTTATTATTTTATTTTTGTTAGTCAAAAAAAAATTAGAAAAACTAGTTTCTAATTTCATTATTTTTTTGTTTCTTAATATATCTCTAAAACATTTTTTACTAGATTTCTATTATCATATGGAAATTTGTAATTTTCAATATACCTAATAATTGCATAAAAAATTGACCATTCATTTACTTTATCATAAAAATATGCATTTCATTCTACTTTTACAGGGTTAAACTCCTTAAGTATATTATTTAAGTAATTATCTTTTTGCACAATTGGAACAATTCATTTTTTTAAGTATTTTAGTAAATCACTTTCACATTCATCACATATTATGAAATCATATCACATTAAATTTTTTTCTTCTTGTTTATCTAAATATACTATATTTTCTTTTTTTCAAAGGTCTTTTTCTGAAATTATTACTGCATTAATTGGGATATGAGAAAATCAATTTATTATTTTTTCTAAAATATCTGTGTTGTTAATTATAACTAATCAAAGAACTTTATTTTTTTTATTTAAGTTATATTTGTTTTTTAGTTGTTCAGATATTTTCTTTTTTTCTGTAAGAATTTCTGTAATTCACATATATTTATGTAATTATTAATAATATATTTTGTTTCAAATATTATTTTTAAGTTTTAAATTAACTTAATTTTTTCATCTAATTTCATTTTAGCATAATTAAATAAAAATAACAAATATTTGAATTGATTAAATTCTTAATTTGTAATTTATTTAAAAAAACTTGTTTTTTTTCTTAAATTCTTATTATTTAATTAATAAAAATTAACTAGTTTTTTATGAAACTATTATTAAATATTTCTTTTTTCTTTTTGACTTTATTTTGCATAAATCAATTATCTGCGACTTATATTCCAATTGAAAATATATTTTCTGATATAACAAAGGATTATAAGTATTTTGATGAATTACAAGAATTGTATAATAGGCAGGCTATTTATCCTGATTCTGATTGAAAATTTAATCCTTATAAACTTTTGACTAGAGATGAATTTGTAAGTATTGCTTTAGAAGTAAGTTGTAAAAAATGTACAAAACCTAATACTCCTGTTGAGGTAATAAAAAAATATTGAAATAGTGTCCCTTACTTTGATGTTTCTTTATCAAGTAAGTATTCTTATTGTATTGCTATGGCTGATGATCAAAATTATGTAAAGTGATATTTGCCATGAGATAAATGTGATGATTGAAGTTATGAAAATTGAAAATCTCCTTTTTGTCCTAATAATTACATTTTATTGGAGGAAGCTATCGCTGTAATATTAAGAAATTCTAAAATATTTACTATTGAGGATAATAATACTGTAATTCAAAATATAGAAAATTGAACAATAACTGATGTTTTATCTACTGATGTATCTCCTTTAAATAGTGATTGAAGTGTTTATACTTTTTATGGTTATTTACAAAAAGCTTTAAATTATAGTATTGTAGAATATGATAATTTATGAAATAAAATTGAGTATAAATTGTTAGAATTAAATAATTGAAAGATTTATCCAAAAAAAAGAATTACAAAGGAAGAATTTTTAAAAATGGCTTATATAGCATTAAAGACAAATAGTTGTAAATATGATTTTACAAATAATTTATCTCTTAAAATGGATATATTAGATTCTTCTTGTACTTGATATGATGAAAATTGTTCTTTGGCTGATTTAACTGAGAAACAAAGAATCTATGATTTTAAATGAATAGTTTGAGGTGTTTCAGAAAATTGAATTGATGAAGAAAAAGGTTATATTTGGAGATTTTATAATGATCAAACCTGAGAAGAGACTATAAAATATTGAAAATATATAGATAATTATAATTTTTTAACTGATTGAACTTGGACTGTTTATCTAGTTATTATTGATAATGATTGAAACTCTTGAGAAGTTTATAATACTTTAACAATAAAATGAGATACAATATCTAATAATACTGTTAATTCTCATACTTGAATTATAGATTATAATTCTTTAAATGTGTCTATTGATGCAGATCCTATTGAGTGAACTTGACCTTTATCAGTTTTATTTAATTGAGTTGTTTGACTTTGAGACTGAGATTATTCATATGAATGGAATTTCTGATGAACTGATATTTCTTATTGAAAAAATGTTCAACATGTTTTCGGTGATGTTTGAATTTATAATGTGCTTTTGACTGTAATTGATTCAAGTTGAAAAACTTGAGTAGCTAATATCCTTATAAATGTTACAGAAATAGATTGATGTGAGACTAAGGATGCTGATTCTGATTGAGTTAATGATTGTGATGATTTATGTCAGTTGGTTATTTGAAGTTCTTTAAATAAATGATGTCCAGTAGTTACAAAATGTGATTCAAATTGTTTGTGTCCTAAGTGAGAAACATGCAGTGTTTCATCAAAACCTGTTTGTTCTATTAAATGAGTTTGTTTAAAAGATTCTACTGTTGATGATTCCACGTCTCTTTGATCTTGTGTAAATTCTTTTTGATCAAGTTTTATTTATTGAAATGTCGTGTGTAATACTTGTCCTTGTTCTAATTTTGTTGATTTTATAGCAAAAATCAGGAGATGTGATTTATTGTTTCCATCAATCACATCTCCTGATAGTTCAGAAATTTATTCTGCTTGAAGTACTTATGAGTTTAAGTAGTTAATTTATTTGTTATATCTTTTTCCCAATTATCTTTTTGACTTTCATAATAAAATATTGGAATTGCTATTAGTGTCAAAATTGCTGATGCTGATAGTCAACATACTATACTCCGTGCTAATCAGCTCCATACTGGATCAGAAGTAATTTTTATAGCTCAAAATATTGCTGAGATTGATGTAAGCATAATTGGCATAAATCTTATGTATCAAGCTTCTATGATTGCCATTTCTAGAGTCCATCATCTTTCTTTCAAGATTCATATATAATCTATTAATAAAATAGCATTTCATACTACAATTCAAGCAAGACTTATTACTCAAATCATTCATGTTGCATTAAAGTATTCGTTTTTTATTATGTAGAGTATACTAAATCATGGAAAAATTCAGAAGAATCATAGTAAAAATGGTAGCATTATGATTCAAGCAACTTTGAAACTTTTAAACTGTCATACTATTAAAAAGTATATAGCGAGTAATGCTATTATCATCGCTGTTCATAAATCTTTAAATGTATCCATTGTTAATTTCCATTCTCAATCCCATTCTATTTTGTACTTTTTTCAGTCTTTTAGTGATGTAAAGTTTAATTCATAAAAATTTTTGTTTGTGATTTTATAATCGTTTCATAAAAAGCTATCACTTCAGAGTATTTTATATATATCAATAATAGGATATATAACTGAGTTATTTCACATTTCCCCATATATATAGTTTGTTACTTCCCTATTATCTGTATTTATCTCATGACTTAAAAATGTGTATTTTTTGCTACTTATACTGCTTAATGGGATTTGTTCTCATAATTTATTTGTAAATATAATATCATCAAAAAGCTTTATTGTATCTGTTTGGTTGTTATCTACTCATAGTATTATATTTGTTTGTTCTATTGAATTTGAATCTTTTATTACATTTATTGGTATTCAATTTGTTGCAATTTGTAAGGTATTAGCAACCTGATCTATACTAATTCAAGATTTGTTTAATGAAAAATTATCTATTACTATTTCTAATTTTTTATATGTAGTTGATAGTGAATTTCATAAATCAACAATATCATATTTGGTACTTATTTCTCCTATTACTCGATAAACTTTTTTTGTAAAATTATCTAATTCTTTTTCATTAAGATTATCTCATGATATTTTCATTAAGAATGTTGCTCTTACAGGTGGTCATGGTGGATCTTCTAGTAGTCTTATTTTTATATCATTGTATTTGCCTTTTAGATAAGTTTCTAGTAGTGGTCTTAATTTAATTGTTATATTTTCTGATTTTAATCTGTTTTTGTTTTCTTCTTTTGTAATTAAATTTATTCTTGATGATAGTTGGTATTCTCCTACCCTATTACTTCATCCTCTAAATAAATTTGCAAAGTCTGCAGGTAGGGCTTCTCATATAGTGCTTGATATGCTTTTTGTTACTTGCAAGTCTTTAGGTAGATTTTTATTGTTAATTAAAAATTTTTCAATATCTTTTTCTATTTCTGTCATTTTATATATGTTGTTTCATCTTGCTCAATCAATCCATAAATATATTTGATCTTGGTTTGATTTTGGGAGCATTCTTGCTTTAAATATTCAAGTTCAAATTGGTAAAGCTATAACAAGGATAAGTGAAATCCAAAAAAGTCTTTTAAATGTTTTTCTTCTTTTATTTGATTTTTTATCAGTATTTATGAAATATTTCATAACTTTTAGATAAATTTTTCTTATATCAAATTTTCAAGATTTTTTTTCTTTATGTTTATCTTCTTCTATATCTTTTGTAGTTAAATAAGTTACAAATGGATTTATAGAAAATGCTATGATTATTGATAATAAAAGTGATACAATTCAATATTTTGGGATTGGTCACATATATTCTCACATCATTCCTGTTACAGCAAACATTCACGCAAATGATAAAACTTTTGTAATTGTAGATAGTATTACTCATGGTCAAACTTCATTTACAGCGTTAAGGATTGCTTCTAATTTTGTTTTTTTATTTTCTTTCCTTTCTTCTAGGTGTCTATGCATATTTTCTACTACAACTATACTATCATCAACCAACATTCAAATTATAAGTATTAATGCAAATAATGTAATTCTGTTTATATTATCTCATACTAAGTAAGCAAATAGAAATACTAGAGATAAAATCAAAGGTATAGATGTTGCTGTATTTAGTGCATTTTTTACTCAAAGAAATGCAATTAATATAATTATGACTATTACAATTGATAGAATTAGATCTCTTATTAATTCATTTGTTGCAATTTCTGCTTTTTCTCATTCATTTTGGATTTCTTTTATTTCTATGTCTTTTGGTAGTTTTTCTTTTAATTCTTCAACTTTAGATTCTATATCTTTTGTTACAAAAACTGAATTTGATCAAACTTGTTTTCAAACTCAAATAAATACACTTTCTGTTCATAATTGAGTTTTGTCGCTGTATAGTGAAATATTATTAAGTTTTTTTTGTCATATTTTTATATTTGCAATTTCATCAAGGAAAATAGTATTTCAGTTTATATCTGATACTATAAGTTTTTTTAGTTTTTCTGCATTGTTATAGCTTGATTTTATTTCTATTTGAGTGTTTTCATTATTGTTTTTTATGTTTCATACAGGTATTGATATGTCATTTTTCTTTAATGCTTCATATACTTGTAGTAAATCAACATTTTTTGCTTTTAATTTATCTAAATCCAATTCTATATATAAGTTTCAGTTTATTCATCAAACAATTTCCATTGTTGTTATATCTTTTATAGTTTTTAATTCTTGTTTGATAATGTTTGCTATTTGTCTTAGGTATATATATCTTTCTTGTGTGTTTAATAAGTTTTTATTATTGTTTTTATATGTTATAGCATATGTTATCTGAGGAAGTTCATCTGGATCAATTGCTTTTATGATAGGATCTGATACTCATATAGGCTTTAAATCTAGATTTTGGTCAAGTTTTTGTAATAGTCTAATTTTTGCTTTTTCTTTATCAATTCAAACTTTAAATTTCACCATAACTCAAACATAGTTTTCATTTGATGATGAAAAGACTTCATCAATTCATTCTATTTCCATGATTTTGTTTTCTAGTTCATCGGTAATTAGTTTTTTTGTATCACTAGAGTTTAATCATGGTGCTTGTACATATACTTGAAAAGCTGGTACAATTATGGTTGGATTATATTGTTTTGAAATTATAGTATAACTTCAAACTCAACTTAATAGAATTACTATAATAAGTACAAATGTTAATTTAACATTTTTTATAAAAAATTCTGCTATTTTTGAAAACATTTTACATATAGTTATGAATTAATTTAGGATTTCTCAATCATATAAATTTTCTTTTCAATCAGTTATAATTTCATCTCATTGTTTTATTCATTCAATTAATGAGTATTCATCGTTTTGTTTTAGTATATTGATTTTTTTAAAGCTAATCTTTTTTGTTTTTTCTTTTTTATTTTCTTCTATTATATATAATCATGGAATCATGTAATTTTCTATAATTGAATCATTTTTTACATAAATTCATTTTTGACTCTCATCTTTGATATATAATTTTGCTATGCTTCATATTTTTAAGTTATTTTTGTTTATAGAGATAACTTCAATTTTTGTCTTTTTTGTTATTTCATTTTTTATTGGGTAAATCTTTGATATAACTCATTTACTTAATTCATTTCTTCATTCAATTGAAATATCAACTTGATCTCATTGTTTTATTTTTGTTAAAGTATTATCATTAACTTCATAAGTTATTTTAGTATTATTTGGGTCTGATATCTCTATAATAGGCATACTTGGTACTATAACTTGTCAGATTTCAACCATTTTTTTACTAACTATTCAACTTATTGGTGATCTAATTACTGAATTACTTATACTAACTAAGCTTAATTCTTTTGATAGATTTAGTTTATCATTTTCAAGATCAAGTTCTGTTATTTTGGAATTTTTGTTTGAGTTTATACTTAATTTATTTTTGTTTATTTCATTTAATTTTTCGTTAACTTCTTGTTTTTTTGTTTCTACATCTGTAATTTTTAAATTATTTCATTCAATAGCTTGCTCTAATGATTTATTTATTGTATTTAAACTATTATTTGCTAAATCAACTTTTTTTTGAAGTAATTGTAAATTTTTTTCTTTTTCAGTTTTGAAATCTGTTATACTTTCTTGGATTCATTTTAATCAAAGAGTATAATTTCAACTTACTGTTATTAGTGCTGATTCTATGCTATTTCAGAAACTTATAACAGTATCTTTATAAGAATTAATCTCATTTTGTGTGAAGTTTGGGTCATTTGCTATAGAGTTTGTTAAAGTAGTATAAAAGTCTTTTAAAAAGTTTCTTAGATTATCATTGAAATTTATTCATATATTTATTGTGTTTTCAATTTGACTTGTGTTTGGTGTATTGTTTAAGATTTGTTCCTCATATATTTTTTTGTAATCTTTGTATTGATTGTAAATATTTGAAAATTCTTTAACAACTATTTCTCTTTGTTTTATATCTCTTGCTCATAAATAATTCCAAAATAAATCGTTGTTGTGGTCATTTTCTTTATTTATAATTCATAATAATTTATCAATAAAATTTATTGTATTTGTGTCAATTATCATTGATGTAGTTATTGCGTTTTTTCAGTTTGAGTATAGATTTTTTTCTTTATTATCTAGAACTGTTTTTGTTTGGTCAAGTTCTACTTTTGCTGTTTCTAATGCTGTTTTTGTATTTTCAATTTGTGAGTTTATTAGATTTATCTCTTTATCTTTAATGTTTTTTGTAAGTTCTAGCATACTTTTTGTTCACTCTAAATTGATTTTTACTTGATTTTCAAGAGAATCAGTAATATCTATTTGCTTATCAAAATTATCTGCTACATTACTTTTTAAGTCATTGATTGTTTGAAGCATTTTTTCTTGATACTTTAAAGTTGTATTACTTTCAGTTGAATCAATTTTAGCGATAATATCTCATTTGTTTATATAATCCCCTTCTTTAACATATATATTATTTATTAATCATCATTGTTTACTTCATATTAGGCTAACTGTTTCACTCTCTATATATCCTATATAGTTATCCTCTAAATTGATACTTCAGATTTCTGCTTTTGTACTTTTATAATATTTACTTAATTTTATTTCTTCTTTATTACACGAAGTTATATTAAGTGTAATTACAAGTATAAGTATTATTGATATAATTTTTTTCATATTTAATTAATTAAGAATTAAATAATATAAGTATTTCGTCTATTATTTTTTCTAAGTCATATGGACATCATCAAAAGATACATTTTTTCTTTGATATATTTTCTATAATAGATAGTAATATAAATATTTTTTCTTCATTAAATCAATATTTTTGCTGAAAATCTTCTTTTATAATGTTTATGATTTCTAGTTGTTTTGCTCATATGTATTTTTTAATTTTTTCATTTTCACAATAACCTATTTGATTTATTAATGAAAAAATATTTTGGCTTTTGTATGGGTATGAAATATATCTTTCAATGAATATTTTTAAGTCTTTGTTAATTATTGAAAGTATAAATTTTTTGTAGTTTTCATAAGAATAGTTAATTAAATCTTCTTGTAAATCTTCTTTTGATTTATAATAATAATAAAGTGATGCTTTCTTTATTCATAAGTGATTTGCTATTTCTTGCATACTTACTTCTTTAAAGGTTTTATCATAAAACAAAGGTTCTATTTTTTTTAGTATTTCATTTTTTGTCATAATTTATAGATTATATACTATCTACCTATCGGTAGGTATAATATATTTAAAAAATATTATTTTGCAAGTTTTTTTGTTCATATTTATTTGCAATATTTTAAAAAAAAGTAAAATAACTTTAATATTTTATAAGAATTGACTAATGAAACAGTTAGAGGTTAAAAAAATTTCAAAATTATTTTTAACAAAAAAATTTATTAAAAAGTTTTTTGCTTATTTATTTTTGATTTTGTTTTTTTATATTTTTTCAGATTTTTTATTGATATTTTTTCTGACTTTTATTTTTTCATATTTGTTTTTATCTTTGGGTAATTTTTTTAAATGAAAAATTGACTATGTTATTGATAAATTATTTAAGAAAAATAAGTTAAGAAAATATTTAAAAAAATTTTTTCCTTTAAATTCTATTATAATCTTTCAGTATGCTGTATTCTTAATTTTTTTGATTTTTACATTATCTAATGTAATTCCAAAAGTAATTGATGAATTGGTTTGATTAACAGATAAGGTTCCTTTTATAAAAAATGAAGTTTCAAATATCGTAACTAGACTTCAAGATATGGTTGCTTTAAATACTGAAATTGGTTGAAGTATAACTGAGATTGTGAATACTCAAGATATTAGTATATTTTTTGATATTTTTAATAAATTAAAGTCTGCTTGATATTTATTTTTTGAGGTTTTATTATCAATACTATTAAGTTATGTTTTTATTATTGATAGACATAAATTGAAAGATTACTTTTTACCTATAAGAAAATCAAATTTTTCATTTTTTTATCATGAATATTCTGATTTTTTTGAAAGAATTGTAAAAAGCTTTTGATTAATTTTTAAGGCTCAATCAATTATTGCTTTCGTAAATGCTTTACTTACAGCATTGTGATTATATTTTGTTTGAATGATGTATAATACAGTATTTCCTTATTTTCTTACTTTGATAATTTTTGTTTTTATTTGTTGATTTATACCTGTTTTGGGAACTTTTATCTCATCAATTCCAATTTTATTTCTTGGTTATAAACTTTGATGAGCTAGTGCTGATTTTGCTTTGCTTTGTTTAGTTGCTTTAGTTCATATTGTTGAAGCATATTATCTTAATCCAAAAATTGTGTCTTCTTTTTTAAATTTACCTGTTAGTTTAACATTTGTTATTTTACTAGTTTCTGAAAGATTTTTTTGAATTGCTTGATTGTTGGTTTGAGTAAGTTTTTTCTACTTTTTAGAATGAATGTTAATTGATGCTGATAAAGGGATTAATGATTTAATCTGAAAATAATTTATTTTTTAAAAATTTATTTATGTATTCTAATGAATCTTTAGATAGGATTGCAAAAATTAAGAAATTGAAGGAATCATGAGTTATTCCTTATGCAAATCATTATCATTGAAAAACTGATATTGATTCAATTGTTTTATCGTCAAATAGTGTTAAAACTTTAGAAAACATTGAACTTAATTGAATAAAAAATGATTTTCAAACTGCATGAAGGTTAATGAGTTATAAAAGTCATTGAAAATTAGCTTTTGCTAGGATCTGTGATAATACGTGATTTATTCAAGTTTGTTTTATGAATTGAAAATTTAATTTTAATACTTGAAAATCAGTTGTTGATAGTCTTGAAATATGATGAGAAACAAAGACTTCTTATAAAATATCAGAAAAATTTTTGGATGTTTGAGATTATATATGAATTAAATGAGATTTATTTTATACAAAACATTGAGAGTTGACAATTTTAGTTTCAGAATTTCAAATTTTAGCTAAATCAGTTAGGCCATTGCCTGAAAAATTTCATTGATTGACTGATGAAGAAACAATTTATAGACAGAGGTATTTAGATTTAATTATGAATGATGAATCTTATAATAGAATTTTTTTAAGAAGTAAGTTTATTAAGGTTCTTAGAGATTTTTATGATATCAATTGATTCGTTGAAATAGAAACTCCTATTTTATGAAATTCTGCCTCTTGAGCTGCTGCTGCTCCTTTTATTACTCATCATAATGATTTTGATGAAGATTTTTATTTGAGGATAAGTCCTGAAACTGGCTTAAAAAAGGCAACTGTTTGAAGATTTGAAAGAGTTGTGGAGTTTGCTAGAGATTTTAGAAATGAATGATCTGATCCTAGTCATATGCAGGAGTTTTCTGTAATTGAGCATTATGTAGCATGGTGGAATTATGAGGATAATATGAAATTCACAGAAGATATGTTTGATTATATTTTTGATAAGTTACCAGAATTAAATAGAAAATTAGAAGTTAAAGATAAAGAATGAAATAAGAGAATGGTTGATTTTAAAACCCCTTTTGAAAGAATTGATTATATTGACTGAGTAAAGACTAAATCTTGAATTGATATTTCTAAATATAAGATTTGAGATGAAGATGAGTTGAAAAATACTATAAGAGATGCTTGAATTGAGTTTGAGTGAATGGATAATATGTTGGTTCCTACGCTAATTGATTATTTATATAAAAAAGTTTTAAGACCAAGTATAGTATGACCAGCTTTTATATATAATTTTCCTAAAGCAATGCAACCTTTAGCAAGGCAAAGTGATGAAGATTGAAATATAGTTGAACAATTTCAATTATTAGTTAATTGATGGGAAATATTAAAAGCTTATAGTGAATTGGTTGATCCTGAAATACAAAGAATGAATTTTTATGAGCAAGCAAAAGCTAAAGAATTATGAGATAATGAAGCTACAACTAGTGATGATGATTTTGTATATGCTATGGAATATTGAATGCCTCCACAATCTTGATGGGGGATGTGAATTGAAAGAATACTTTCTATTTTGACAAGTCAAGATAATTTAAGAGATGTAGTACTTTTTCCTTTGATGAAAAGTGAAAATAAAGACATTACAATGTGAAAAAGCAAAAGAACTAAAATTGCTGTAGCTATTATAAATAAAGCTTTATGTACTGAAAAATGGATGGAATTAAATACTGTGTGACATTTAAATGTTGCATTTTGAGCAAGAGTTTGAAAAGAGTTGTTTTTGCAAGATAAAATAGTTACACATGATTGAATAGATATAAAATTGAATATACAACATGCGATTATAATTAAGCAAACCAATTCAAATGATGAATTAAAAGATTTACTAAAGTTGGCTAAATCAGAATGAATTGAAGTTTCTGAATTTACTAAAGAAATGTTAGAAATAACTGATGATAAAAAGGTTATAAATATAACTTCAAATAAGTTTTTTGATGATGTTGAGTATTTTGGAGTTTTGTTATTTTGAGATAAAGAAAAGATTGAATCAATCACTTCAGAATTTCCTTTATATAGTTAATTTAGAAAAAAACAAAAAAATAAGAATGGTTAATCATTCTTATTTTTTTGTTTTGATTATTATTATGCTCTTTTTTTATTAAAGATTATTAAACCTACTAGTAATGATAAAGCTCATAATAAATATGTTTCAGGTCATGTTTGTGGTAATTTATTACTTTCCATAGCAACTGAGTCTTGATTAGCAACTTCTCATGTTAAATTTGTTCAAGCTAATCATGAATTTATATTCGTATTATTATCTAAAGTGTTTGCAGAATTTAAATCTATATTTGTATCATCTTTTTGTTCAATATTTTCTGTTATATTATTATTGATATTTGTATCGTCAGTTATATTTGTTGTTTCTCATGTATTATTAGTATTTGTATCTTGGTTTTCTTCAGTAGGACAGTTATCTCAAGTACAGTTTCATATAATTACGTAATTTATATCGTTTGTGTTATTTGCTTGTTCAAATGTTTCTGGAATACTAAACTTACTTTCTCAATTTATTCCTTCTTCTATACTTTTTCATTCTGTATCAGTAATATATATAACTGTTATTTTATATTCTCAAGGATTTAAATTATTCTCAAATAATATATTTAATTTTGTATTATCTGTTTTATTTAATTTTATTTCTTTAATTTCTGTTGCTATATCTTCATCTTTTGTAATTTTGAATTCTCTTATTGCTCATGTGTCAAAGTCTAATTCTTTACTAAATGTTAATTCAATCTCATTAAAGTTTATAGATTCAACCTTATCAAGACTAAATTTTGTTAAATCTTCTTTTAGAGTAGTAAATGCTCATTCTGGTGAAGCTCAACTTTCTTTGCCATTTTCATCAAGATATGTAATTATAACATAGTATGTTTTATTTGCTTCTAGATCATTTAAAAAACTTTTATTTTCTGTTATAAGACTTCAGTAACTTTTATAATCTTTTCATGATGTTTCAGAATAGTAAATATAGTATCATTTTGCTCAATCTATTTTGTCCCACATAATTTCTATGGAATTAGTTCATGGAGTTATTAGTATTGGTTCGTTTTCTATTCATGCATCTGCATATGAATATATTCATGCTACTAGTGAAATAATAAGAATTATTCAAATTAGTATTATTTTTTTCATATATGTTTTTTTATTAAATAAATTTGTTTTTTGTTATAAAAAATTTAAAATACATTTATATTATACAGTATTTTTATTTTAAATTCAAAAAAATTGCATATGAAAAAAAAAATTATGGCATTTACTTTAATTGAAATACTTTTAGTTATCTCAATTATATGAATGATGACCTTATGAGTATCAAGATTATACATGAATGTAAATAGTGATAAGCAAAATTTAAATATATTTACTGTAAAGTTTTCATCTATAATTGATACTGTTAAAAATTATTCTTTAGTTTGAAAATGAATTTGAAATAACTTAGTTACCCCTGATTCATATACTATTCGAATTTCAACATGATGATATATAACTACTTATTATAATACCTGAACTTCTGATATAGTTTTTAATGAGTTAACTATTCCCTCTTTTGATTTGAATTATAAAGTAAATTTTATTACTTGTAGAACTATTACATACACTTCCCCCTCTAAAAAATCTGTTATTGATATTATTTTCAAGTGATCTGATATAACTTTGAGTTGATGTACGAATTTTACTACTCAAAAAGTTGTTGATTTTAATATAATGTATAAGTGATTTTCTAAAAATTTGAGATTTAATTCTGTAAGTTGAGTTTTAAAAGAATTATAATTCATTAATTTTTTTGTTGAAGCTTAATTTATATATTCATACAAAATAAATTAAGTAAATAAGTGAGATTATACTTCAATAAATTATTATATCTAGAAAAAGTCATTTTGAGTAATTGGTTAATATGTAATTTCAAAAAATATATATTATTGCTGAAATAAGTATATTCACAATTGTAAACTTTATAGGTATATTTATTTTAGTTATTTTATTTACTTCGACATATCATATCATAAATAATAATATTTGGCTTAATACTGTTGTAATTCATGATCAAATAAATGAAAAATATGGAATAAAGATTATATTAAATATTATGTTAAATATTGCGACTATAATGTTTATTTTCAATAGTTTTGATTCATTGTTTGATGCTATTAAAATATATATAAATAAGTTTGATATAAAATAGAATATTAAAACTAGTAAAACTATAAAAAATACATCTGATGATGAATATAT
>JAQUWS010000079.1 GCA_028692735.1 Candidatus Altimarinota bacterium | reverse complement strand
AGACCTATAATTTTTTTCCAATACTATAAATTTTGTTTTTTTATACTTATTTGAAAAATCAAGCATATTTTCTATATTTGCTCATTGAAAACGATAAATTGACTGGTCATCATCTCAAACAACCATGATATTTGGAGTATCTTTTTCAGGACTTACACTCAAAATCAAATCAATAATTTGATTTTGAGCATTGTTTGTATCTTGATACTCATCAAGCATTATATGCTGAAACTTTTCAGCATAATAATACCTTAAATCTTCATCAACTTTAAACTTTTCAAGTACAAAATTGATCATATCAGAAAAATCATAATATGATTTTTCTTTTAAAGTTTTTCCATATTCTCTATAAACCAAAGCTAATTCTCTCATCTTTCCAAGTGTTGTAGCATATTCTTTCTCATATTTTTCTATACTTTTTATTCTTTTATTTGCTCTTTTTTCTTCAAGTAAATTGTCATAATACACTTTTTCTTTATCAGTTAAAACTTCTAATTTTTCTACACTTACTCACTCTTGTTTTAGATTTCAAATAGCTCTTTTTATATCACTTAAGTAAAATAATTTATCATAATTCGTGCAAAGATACTCTAACTTTTTTTCATCAACAAGTCTTTCCAAAATCTCAGAAAGTATCTCTAAACTATCTACATCATCAATCAAACTTGAAGTTTTCTCAAACTCAAATTTCTCAGGGAAGCTTTTTATTACATCTGAAGCTAAAGAATGAATTGTAGAGATATATACTTTTAAAGCATCTGTTCAGATAAACTTCAAAAGTCTTTCTTTGATAGCAACTACTCAACTTTCAGTAAATGTAGTTATAAGTATATTTTCAGCACTTACTCAAGCTTTTAAAATCAAATTTGCAGTTCTAGCTCAAAGTACTTGAGTTTTTCAAGTACCAGGTCCAGCGATAACCATAGCAGGTCATTCTATATGATCTACTGCTTCTTTTTGTGAATCATTAAGGCGATTGTAAAGTTCTTGGAAGTTCATAAGTTAAGGTAGTTAATTTAAAAAATTTTTTTGACTTTTTGATACAAAATTTATATAATACTAATGTATCAAGACGAGAAGTGCCCCGAAAAGTGTTAGTGCTTTAGGAAGCTTCTTTTTTTTTGTGTTTTTTATACTCAATTTTGTTTTTTAAGTTTGTTAAGAAATCTTTATATTTAAGTTCAATTGACTTATACATGCTTGAAGTAAATTTCTTATTTGGAAATAATATTTTTTCAAGTCTATTTTTCCTTATTAGATAATCAACAAGTATTTTAAAATCTCCGTCTCAAGAAATCAACACTATTTTATCAAATTTTTTTCAATCTTCCAATAATTTTTCCATAACATGAAAAATAAGATCACTATCAATATTTCACTTTTTGTTTGTAATCATATCTTCCATTTGTTTTTTAAAAACAACTATAAATCAAGCTTCTTGTAATCTAGTATAAAGAGGATTATTTTCATATATTACATGTCACAAAAAATAATAAGCCTTTTCAATCTTATATTTATCTTTTAAATAAATTCTAAATTTTATAGGATCAATATTCCATCATTCAGTTGTCGTTCAAAGATGAAGATTTTGTCAGTCTATAAAAGCATAATTTTTTTGTTTTATCATAAAAAACAAAAGTTAATAATATACTTATTATATACTAATCTCTAATTTTGCAAGAGAAAAATAAAAGAAGTAATGATTTTTACTTCTTTGCTAATAATAAATTTCTATAAAAAATCATCATTCAAATCTAAAGCGATTTCTAAAGCTTTTCTAATTTCTATATAATATGATTTTTCTAAACTTCATATTTTTTTAACAATAAATTCTTTATCAATTGTAATTATTTGGCTACCAAGAAATCTAGAATCATCTTTTAATCAGTTTTCTTTACTGGATTTGATTATAAATTCAGAAGGGAAAGGAGTTTTTGTATTTGATGTAATAGGAACAACTATTAAAGTAGGAGCTTTAGCATTAAAAATATTATTTTGGACAATAACACAAGGTCTTAATCAACTTTGAGTATGTCATTTTTTTGGATTTAAATTAGCAAAAACTATATCATATTTTTTAAACATATTATATTTTTATAGAGTTAATTTGAGTTTCAAAAAAATCATTATTTAGATTTTTATATTCATCATATCTTTCACTTAATCAAGATTCAATTTGTGCTTTTAACTGGTACTTTTGGTACAATCTTATAGCATCTTCAATAATGGATTTTTTAGTTTTTTTTGTAGCTTTCACTTGCTCTTCAAGATAGTTATATATTCAATACTCTAAACTGGTTGTTATAGTATGATTCATATTTATATAATTATTTATAAAATACCTTTATATTATATACTTATAAAATATAAAGTCAAAATATATATGTAAACTGTTTTGTATATCAATTTATAAATTATATAATTTTGCAAGAGAAAAATAAAAGAAGTAAAAATTTTTACTTCCTCTATTTCAAAATTAGTTTTTCACCCATACATTTATTGTCTCATAAACAAACTCATAAACTTTTCATTGGGAGAGTTTGATATGATAACTCTTTCAGTTTTTGTCAGTGGTCTTTTGGAATCTTACTTAAAACTGTATCAATAACATTTATCTCATCAGCTGTTAAATAAATCGGTTTTATATCTTTAATTCATTTTTCATTATCAAATGAAAATAATTTTTGATAATCATAGACTTTTTTATCAAAAGGTCAATAATTCCATCTTATATACTCAAAATTTGTGATTTGTTTTCCATGATTTTTGATAAATTCTAAATCTATAAAATATGGAATTTTCATAAATTGCATAATATCAGGAACATCTTTTATTTTTGAAAATACATGATTATATAATTCAACAGTTTTTCTAGTGATACTATCATAATCTAAATATTCAACAGATATATTTAGTCATTTTGATAATTTATTTAAAATCTCATATCACGGATCACCATAAGTTCAGCTTTCCATCTCACTGATTTTATTTTGAGGAATTTGTGATAATTTTCAAAGTTCAGTTTGAGTCAATCATAAATCTTTTCTTCTTCAATAAATCTTTTCTCATAGATTGATAAATCTCAAGTTTTCAAGCTGATAACTTTCAAAATCTTTTGATTTAACCAATTTTTGTAAATCTTTGATATTATAACTCATAATAAAATTCATTATTTATAAAATATTGTTTTTTCATTTTCAAAGCTTCTTGTATATGACTATCTATTTTTTTATCTAAATCTTTTTTGTTAGCTTTGTTATAAGAGCCTTTATCTTTTGCTCAATTTGGTTTTTCATAAGCATTTAAGATAACTATGCAATTATTTTCATAATCTATAAAATAATTAATTCTAATAAGGTTTGTTGATAAAGTGACTCTAAACTCAAATAATTCTTCATCATTTGTATCAAATAAAGGTTTTGCTAAAGGGGGAACAGGTCTTCAATTGTATTTATCAACAATATGATAAATACAATTCATTATCTTCATCTTGTCTTTATCCTCATATTTTTCCAACAAAGCAAGAAAACTATTATCCAAGCTTTCACAAGCATTTATTTTTATTTTCATATAAATTATATTCCAAATTAGGTATAAAGTCAAAATAAAAATTTATTATACTCTTATTATATACGATTTTAAAATTTTGCAAGAGAAAAATAAAAGAAGTAATAATT
>JAQUWS010000030.1 GCA_028692735.1 Candidatus Altimarinota bacterium | reverse complement strand
AATAATAGATTAGTTGAATCTACTAAATTTATCTGAATAGCAAATGAAGCTATGTCAAAATCAATCTGAATGTTATATTTTAATGTATGACAAGATGATTCAAATGAATTAATTGAAAAATCATTTCTATATGATTTAAAAAATCCATGGGCAATGATAAGTGAACTTGTATCAACTCATCCTTTAACATGAAAAAGAATTAATAGACTTATGTCAATAACACCAGTGCCAAAATATGATATAAAATCTATTGAAGAAAAATTTCCAATAGATAACACTAAACTATATTCAAACTTCTGAAAAGATTTATTTTTCCTATCTATGACAACGTTACTTCCTATTTTATTTTGATTAATTTCTATACTTTTATACTACAACGAAGCATATATAATTACAATAACTATCTCTAATATGCTTCTATGATACTGAATTGGATTATTAGTAAAAACATTTTGGGCCTACCCTGAAACCTCAGAAAACAATACAACAACTATTCTAGAACTTATGTCAGATGTATATGCATCACCTATAAAATGAAAAAGTATTACTCTTAATTGAACAGTTATATGAAAATGAAATCCTTGATATGTATTTTCTGAAGATGTAATGATGAAAGATTCAACTTGATTAATGATTTTAGATTACCAAAGCAAAATTCCACTTATATGAAACTTGATTTTCAGTATAACAAAAGTTAAACAATTCATATGACAAGAAATAACAACAACATGATGGTTTTTTAGATGAGTTACTCACTACACAGTAGTAAATAAAATGCAAACTATAGATTGAAACTTAAAAGCAAACTGATGAATAAAATTTTGGTGAGTTCTTATGTGAATGATTTTTATAAGTTTATCAATTTGAGTTGACTCTTTACTTATTATAAATTGAATATAAAAAATAGAACTATCCTTTAGATAGTTCTATTTTTTCATATAATACTCTTTTTTCTCTTTATCAAACTTCTCTATTGCATACCTAAGCATAGTTCTGGGCATATTTTTGTAATGTTTATTCAAAAAATCAATCAAAACCTTTTCATCTCTTTTTCCTATTTCCCTAAGCATCCATCACACCGCTTTTTGTATTAAATCATGAGTATCTTGCAATAGTACTTCAGATATTTTTATAGCATCATCAAACTCTCACCTTCTTATGTAATCAAAAGTAGAAATTATTGATATTCTTCTTTCCCATAAACTATTTGATTTTGATAATTCATAAAGTAATTTCTTTTCTTTATCATACAAAAAAGGTCAGATTACATATTCTACAAATGTATCAACCAAATCCCAATTATTAATATATTCTAAATTTAAAATACTGAAATCAAACCATTCTTTCTTTATATTTTCATCATTATTTTTCTCAAAATTTAACTTTATAATAGCCAAAGCAAGAAATCTATACTCATGAATTTCAGATTTTAAAAGCACTTCTATATCAGGCTTACTTAAATCAATATACTTTTTTGATACTTTCCTTAATTCAGGAACAGTGATTCACAAAAAAATATCACCTTCTCCATATTGTCATGATCAAGTCTTAAAAAATCTCTGCAAAACCTGAGCTTTGTCAGGATTTTTTAAAGACATCAAATCTTTTATTAATTGTTCTAACAAAATAATTTTTTATAATTATAAAATATCATCCAATCCAACGACTCTCACCCCTAAATCTTGAGCTTTTTTAAGCTTACTTCAAGCCTCAGTTCAAGCAATCAAGAAGTCAAGTTTTTTAGAAACAGATCATATAAATTCTCAACCTTCTTTTTCTAGCATTTCTATTATTTGATCTCTTGTATATCAAGGAAAACTTCAAGTTATACAAAACCTTTTTCAAGCAAATCTTCATCATTCTACAGTTTTATTTTCAAATTTTATATCTATTATTTCAAGTAATCTTTTTAATAAATCTTTTTTATCTAAATCATTAAAAAATTCATAAACAGAAGATGAAGTTTCTGGTCAAAAATCCTCAAGATTTAATAAATCTTCTATACTCATAGAAAATTCAAGCAAATCCTCTTTTTTAGTAAATATCTTAGACAAAGTTTTTGCAGTTTTCTTCCCTACTCATTCTATTCATAGAGCTGTCAAAAAAAACACTAAACTTTGATTTTTTGCTTTTTCTATTGAATCAAGTAAATTTGAAACAGACTTTTCTTTATATCATTCCAAATCTAGTAATTGTTCTTTTTTATCTTTCAAAGAAAAAATCGAAACTAAATCCGTTATAAATCATTTTTCTAAAAAAGAAATTACTTGTTTTTCTCAAAGTCAATCTATATTTAATCAAGTCTTCCCTACTGCATAAATCAAACTTCACTCAATCTGAGCTTTACAATTAAGTTTATTAGTACAATAGTATCTTACTTTTTCATCATCTTTAGCAACTTTTCATCCACAAATCGGACAACTAGTTGGTATATCTATATTTTGTTCATTTCCATTTCTAGATTCTACAATTGGAGCAACAACTTCTGGTATTACCTCTCATGCTCTTTTTATAAAAACCCAATCTCAAATCAAAACTCACTTTTTTTCAACTTCATCATAATTATGTAAAGTTGCTCTTTTTACAATTACTCATCATACATTTACTGGGTCTAAATTTGCCACTGGAGTGATTGTTCCAGTTCTTCCGACACTATGTTCTATAGAAAGTATTTTAGTCCTTACAAGCTCTGCAGGAAACTTATAAGCAATTGCATACCTAGGATGATGCTCTGTAAATCAAATTGTATTCCATAAGCTTATATCATTTACTTTTACCACAAGTCAATCTATATCAAAATCAATCATCTTTTTTGTATCTCAAAAATTATCAATTTCTTTTACGACTTGTTCTATTGATTTACATACCTTAAAATAAGAAGATACTTCAAATCAAAGTTTTTCTAAATTTTTTATTACATCATAGTACACAACTATTTTTTCTTTCTTCACAAAATCATCAAAATTAGCCAAATCATAAGCAAAAAATTTCAAATTCCTCTTTTTTGTAACCGATATATCAAGAGTTCTCAGACTTCAACTAGCTGCATTTCTAGGATTTGCAAATATCTTAGTTCAATTTTTCAAAGCCTCTTCATTTAACTTATTAAAACTAGAAATAGGAAGTACAACTTCTCATCTAACTTCCAAATCATCCTTATAATCTATTATTTTTGGTATATTTGATATCTGCATAACATTTTCTGTTATATCCTCTCACTCTATACCATTTCATCTTGTTATAGCCTGAACAAGTTTTCATTCTTTATAAATAAGTTCAACTCATAAACCATCAAACTTAAATTCCAGAGTATATCATATACTATTCACTATTAACTTTTCGTTATTCACTATTTTTTTTACTCTCTCATCAAAATCTTTCAAATCCTCCTCATTATAAGTATTATCAAGACTAATCATAGGTCTACTATGCTTAACCTTTTCAAAAGTTGATTCTTTAACTTCTGATCATACATTTAAACTTCATTTTAAATCTATATGAAACTTATTTTCTACATACTCCAATTTTTCTAAAAGTTTATCATATTCAAAATCAGTAATTATTGGATTTTCCTTATTATAATACAAATCACTATGACTTCCTATTACTTCTTGCAAAACTACAACTTCAAAAACCAAAATTTCATCACTATTTTTACTTAAAAAATAATTACTCTTCTCAATAAGTTCTTTTATTTCCATAAATATATGTTTATTTTTTATTAATCCATGAAATTTTAATCAAATAACCAACTTTTTCAATTTAATTTACTTTTTTTTACAAATTTTTAACATTTTAAAAAACGTTAAAATTTCTGTTTATATTTTTTATACAATATTACAAAATTAATCAAAAAATTATCATAAAAACATTAAAAATAATACTATTTTTTGATAAAAAGGCTTCTTTTTTCAAAGTTTTTTTAAAAATTATTTTACTGATTATAAAGCCATAAAATAAGTATAGTTATTTATAATTAAAATATTAGTAAAGAAAGTCAAGTTACTTTTCTAGAAATAAATAACATAAACAAGTATAATAGTTATGTATTAAGTTAGTTCTTTTACATATTCTTACTCGCCTAGACGGGAGATACAAAACCTAGTATGTTTCCCTAGTAAAACCTACGTTTTACTCAAACCACAAAAAAACACAAAAATAAAAACAAAAATAGGTGTTAAACAATAAGATAAGTCATATCCATCTTTCTCGAATTAATTTTAAAAAAGATAAAGTTGATTTAATAAGATGGATATAATTTATTTATAAAATTCACCTTAAAAAAACAATAAAAAAACAACCAAAAAAACAAAAATAAAAGAGCATGGTGAATAGCTCTATAAAAATTACCCAAGGATAGTAAGAAAGTTATACAATGTAAGTTCTTTTGAATCTTTATTTATAACGAATAAGAAAGCAAGGTTATTTCTAAAAAATTAAATCCTTTTTCCCCTGGACATCATAACATATTTTTATATAGTCCAGGCAAGTGAAACTGGATTATATAAAAAAAGCTAAGTCACTTCTACCAAGAATACTTAGCTCCTTTTTTTGCGTAAAAAATTATTTTAAAAACATACTAAGTTTAGGTCTACTTCAAGACTTTAAAAGTTCATCAACTGAATTTATAAAATTTTCTCAAGTTTTTTCAATACTATCTATAAAAAACACTCCAAAAATACTAGGATTTTCTTTTTGGGCTTCTTCATTTAACTTTTTTATAAAATTATTTGGTAAATATGCTAATCAAACAGATATCTTTTCAAGCTCAATTTCTATTCAATCATCAGATGAGAATTCCTTAGAATATGATTTCAAAACTAGTGCAGTACAAACAAATCTTCTATCAGAATAATAATTAAATATAAAATCATATTCTTTTCATAAATTAACAAAAGAATTTCCAATTACTCTTTTTATTTTATCATCACCAAAACTAGTTCTAGCAACTCCTAAATAATCAATCTTAGATACAAAATAATCAAATTCTTCAATGTAAATTCATTTTGAAGTTGCTTCAATTATATAATGCTTATTTAAATCTAAATTATCGATATAAGCTCACTCAAAATTTGACTTTAAATATTCTCAACTTCAGATATACATAGCCATATGTTTCCAAAATCATGGAATTGAAATATTTGAAGCATTCCAATTTCATCTAGTCAATAAAATATCTCAAGGTTTTGCAATTTCAATATATTTTAAACAATTTTCATAAGTAATTAATCAATAGTTTCTTGTTGAAAATCTTGTATGAGCAATCACATTTCATACAAATCTAAAAACACTAAACAAAAATTTATCTACTCTATATTTAATCCAAAAAAACAAATTATCATAATCAGATCAAATTCTCTTTATAGATGCAACTGTTTTTATTTTATAAATTAAATCAAAAATATCTTTATCAATATAACTTTTAAAAGGTTCTATAAATAAAATTGGTGTATTATATATATAAATAAATCTGGGTTTATAAATATATTTAGCATATACTCAATAATCTTTTTTAAAATTCTCATCTAAAAATACTCTTATATATTCATTATGGGCTCAAAATACTTCAAGTAAATCAGAAATCACAGAATAATAAAAATGAATTAAATATTTTCTTAAAACTAATTTATTATAATCTATTTTAAAAAACATTTTTCTATATCTAGTAGCGTTTAGAATTTTTTTAAGTTTTTCAAAAAACTCAATATACTTAAACCAAAACAATCTAAATTCTTCTTTATCTTCTTTCAAATAAGATCAAAGCTTAGATTCAAAAATCTTTTGTTGTTCTAATTCTTTTTTTAAAGATACATACTCTAATTCTATATCTTTTATTTTTTCATATATTTTTTTACTATCCATATTAAATATTTTTTAATTTTAAAATTGCTTCATCATATCAAGCTTTAAATAGTTCATCAATTTTATTAAAATCATAATATTCATATCATGTTACATCTGGAACAAGTAAAATTACATTTTTTCAATCTCTTTTTGCTATTTCTAGAGTCAAATCTTCATTAGTGGACATCATAATTGTAATTGTTTTCTTCAATATTTCATAATTATTCCCTAAAAATCATTTTTTAAATTCAAATGGTCAAAATTTCAATGAACTCTCAATTTTTTTTGCTTTATCTCTAATTGCAGAAACAGCAATAATATCAATTCAATCCAAATCACAAATTGGCAAATTTGATTTTAATCATCAATCCAAAAATCTCGAATCTCATAACTCATAATATTTAAAAACCATAGGTAAACTTATACTAGCTCTTATTGCATCAATTATTTTTCATTTAACAAACACAACTTTTTCTCAAGTATCAATATTGGTTGATATTATTTTTAATGGGATTTTAGTGTTTTCAATCAACTCTTTTCAAAAAATATCTTCAAGTTTCTTATATATTTTTTGTCAAGAAACTACTCAATTTTTTAAATCCAAATCAACTAACTTTAAAAAATTTAAGTTTTTTACTATTTCAAAAATTTCATTAGACGTCTTTCATAAAGCTATGAATGCTCAAATTATAGCTCATATACTTGTTCAAGCAACCTCAGAAATTTCTATACTATTTTCTTCTATATATTTTAAAACTCATATATGTGTTAATCACCTAGCAGCACCTCCTCACAAAGCAAGAGAATATTTCTTTTTCATAAAAAATAATTTAAAAATTAATCATTTTCTTTAAAACCTTATAATCCGTTTTACCTGTTCATAAAACAGGTATTTTTTCTATTACTATATTTTCAGTTACTTTTATTATATTACTAACTCATCTTTTTCTTAAATAATCATTCACTTCTTCTATTTCTATATGTTTAATTGAAAATAAAACAATTTTAGCATTTCAATCTTTTTCCAAAGCTTCAATTGCAATCTTTAATTCCTTATCACTACCATATTTTTCAAGTAAGATATTTTCAACAAAAGGTAATGATATCATTTCCCCTGCTATCTTTATAAATCTTTTTAATCTTCATGTAATATACAAATATCAATTATTGTTGATATATCATAAATCTCATGTTTTATAGTACATTTTTCAATTTATTTCTTCAAATGGATTTTCTAGATTTTTATCCAAATATCATTCAAATATTGAACTTCAAGAAACATAGATCATTCATTGTTCTCAAATATTTACTTCTTGTCTATTTTCTAAACTAAGTATTTTACAATCTAAATTCGGAATCACTTTACCAACACTTCAAGGTTCAGCTCAAATTATAGGATTTATACTTATTACAGGACTACATTCAGTTATACCATATCATTCAAGAATCACTCAATTTGGAGAAAGTTCTTTAAATCTATTAAATACTTCTTCAGGACATTTTTCAGCTCATACAACTACATATCTCAAATTCACTAAATCATCATTTTTAGCCAATGACATAATCATTTTTAAAAATGTAGGAGTTGAAGTAATTGCTGTAACTTTTGTATATTTGATTATCTCTAAAATAGTTTTAGCATCATTTGGATCCGGAGTATATACTACTCTTAATCAAGTAATTATTGGCATTATTGTATTTATAGTAAATCAAAAACTATGAAATGGAGGTAAAAATCAAAGCAAAATATCATCTGATTTTATTTCAAATATATTTAAAGCTCATTTTATATTTTCTATTAAATTTACATGTGTCAATGGTACAGCTTTAGGTAAACTCTCAGATCATGATGTAAAAAGCAACACAGCTATATCTTTTAATTTTGGTAATATCATTAATTTTGATTTTATCAAAGCACTAATTTTCTTTGTGAAACTAATATCTTTTAATAAATCTTCCAAAAACACAAATGAATTATTATTTTTATATTCTTCTAAATAGTCATTTTTAACCTTATCAAAAAAATTACTAGATGAAAGTATTTTTTCAACTTTTGAGAATTCTTTACAATGTTTAAAACTTTCTTTTCACAATGTCCAATTAAACATCACAGGAATTTTTCAAGCAAGCATTGTAGAAACAACAAGTAAACTTGCACTTCAAACTGATGGAATCATAATTCCTATATAATCTCATTTAATCTTTTTTATATAATCACTAATTAAATAAGCTTTCAATATAAAATCAGCCTTTGTCTGAATTCCAAAAGTATTATCCCAAAGAAACTTATCTTTTTTATTTTGTTTAAATTCTTTTTTCCAAAGAATAAGTATATTTTTTTTCATTTTACATTTATTTATTTAAATTTAATTCACTTAAAATCTCAGACTTTAATTCATTTTTTAACTTAGTTCTATAATTGTCTTTCACCACTTCACTTGACAAAACTTTAAATTTGAGAACATCAATTAATTCATAAACTAATCCACAAAAAACTATAAAAACAAAATAAATTACACTAACATTTAATAAATTAAAATCAGAATTAAATATATCTAGACTATTTCTAACTTCATAATTTCATCACATCATCATAAAAAATATAAAAATTCATATCATAAAAAACAACTTCATCAACTTATCACTAAAAGTTGTATTTACAAAAACCAAATTCTTTACGTTTTTAAACTGTATATTAGCAATATAAAAGTAAAAAAAGAAAAAAACTAAAATATACCAAAAAGTCATAAGTTTTAGATAAGAATTACTTCTATAAAAAACATCAGATAAAATTATTACAATATATAAAAACAATCACATCAATCAAATAACCTTTGATATTCAATTTAACTCTAATAAATTATCTTTATATTTATTAAATATAAGATAAGAAAACAATGGAAAGATAATTAATAATAATAAAAACATAATAAATTTATTAAAAAATAATTAATTAGAAAACAACTTTTTTTCTACAAGTACATAAAATGAAGATAGTCACATGATTAAGTATATAAACAACTCTCTTTCTCTATAATTAAAATCAATCACGGACGAACTATATCAAAAATAAATAAATGCAAGAACTAAAATTATTACAAAATATCAACTATCAATAACTCTTTCAATACTTCATTTATTATCATATACTTTATCTTTTACATTATTCAAAAACATTTTTCTGAATTTTAATAAATTACATAAAAAGATAACTATATAACTAAGCAACAAAAAATAAAACCCATAAACATACATATTACTATCTAAGTCAGCAAAATTTCCTCATGTATAATAAACGATATAAACAAAAAGTAATGCAAAACCTATAATTCAATTTAACTTAACAATAAATAGAATATTTTTGAAATTATCAACATTTTTTTTATATATATAATGTGATAAAACAATATATGTTATTAAAAATAATAATGGCATATTACAAAAAAATAAAAAAATAAAATATTAAAAATTTATATTCACTCCATATTGCGAATCAGAAAAATAATTTATAGAATCACCATTTACAAAAAATAAAACTTTATTATCATCTGACTTATAATACCCTACTCTTGAATCATTTATATAACTTCAGTTAACCTTATAATCATCTACTAAACTAATTCATTTATCCAAATCAATTGATAAAGACCTTAATCAATAAAAATCTGAATTATTACATGTATTACCAACACATACTCTAGTTCAATAATTATTAATTTGTATTGGTAAATAAAGTATTTTATCATTACTATCCCATACAAAAGCTCTAGGATTAGTCTCTGCAGGAGTTTCACTACTATTTCAAGCAAATACATAAGTATATTTTTGATTTAATTCAATTTGACCTCATAAACCTTTTTTATCATAATTTATCTCATACAAATCTACCTTTACATTACTATTTTGTTTTCACAATCAGATTAAGTAATCTATATTTCAAACACTACCATAAGGATGTAAATAAGTACTATATCATGGAATTTGTAATTCTCAAATTATCTTTGGTTCTGATGGCACATGTAAATCAATAACAAACAAAGGATCTATCTGCCTAAAAGTAACCAAAAATGCCTTATCACCTATAAATCTAGCAGACTTGAATTCCTCTCATGGTTTAATATTTTCTATTTGTCATATTAATTTTAATTTATTATCAAAAACAAAAAGTGATGCATTTCTATTTCAAAACGAAGAAGTCGTAAAAATCCTAAAGTATCATTCATCTTCATCCATAGAATATTGATTTAAAGGCTTTCAAGGAATAACGCTTGTTGAATTATAAGTCAAATCACTTCATGAATAAGAAATCTTTGATATAGAAATAAAATTATTTGAAGCAAATTCTTTATAACAGATATCCACATAATCACATTTCCATTGTTCTTGTTTAAAGTAAGAATTTACTAAATATAGATTATCCAAAGTCATATGAATTTCTCAATCTTTTAAATTTCAAAAAAACAATGTCTGAGAATCATCAGAATCAACTCTATCTATATCCACAACAGAAACTACATCAAAATTTAAATTTTCTATTGACTCTTTTAAATCTTTATTTGTATAAAACAAATTAAACTTTGTAAGTTCACTTAAATTTCAATTTTCAGTTAAATTATTACTATTAAATTTATATGAATATGACTCAAGCTCACTTTTCAGTTCATCATATAATTCTCTATTTAATCAATATCATTTAAACTTTATACCAGTAAAAAAACTTATAAAATCTCAAAATGAAGAAGAGTTATTATTATTTTTTAATGTATTACAATACCTAGTTGCAAATGGAGATATTGAATAATCACTAATTAAATACAATTTATTATTAACTAATCTAGATTTAAAATATTCTCATTTTGTTTCAAAAACTTTATACAATTTTACATCCTTATTAGCTAAATCTGAAGTATCATAAATTCAAACAATTGTGTTATTATTATTATATGATGTTTTTGAAGCGATATAAACAAGTCTATTGTCACCAACAAAAAGTTCAGGATTTGTAGTCAAATTTGATGGTATATTTATCATGAAAACCAATTCAGTATTTCTTAAATCAATTTTTTCGTTATTAAGTGGTGATTTTAAAATATAAATCTTGCTTTTTTTCTTTGAAAAATAAAAAATATAATCCTTAGTTTGTTTTAAAATATCTCATTCATCAACGTCAAGTTTTTGAATATTTGTTTCTGAAAATGATACTGATTCAGCTTTTTTTACTACTTCCTGAGATATAGTTCAATCAAAATCCATTGAAGGGATTGCCATATCTAAAGACAATGACGTTGATTCTACTCAAATACTTCACTTTAGATCTGAAGATCAAAAAGTCATTCAATTACTCATAGAAGCTCACAAAGAAATTCAATCATCATAATCATAATTATTATGATTATCTTCTTGTTTACAAGAATCTACTACCTTATCATATATATTTTTTATTATTATATCCTCAAAATCTTGTTTAGTTTGTATAGATTTTATTTCCAAATCCTTTGCTGTAAAATCATCTAAACTAACTTTTCAATTTACAAAAAAAAGATAATACAATACCAAAAAGATTCAAGCAAAAATCCAATATTTATGCTTTAAATAAAATGGTAAAATATTTTTCTTTTCAGATATCTTTTTAGTAACCATAGTTATAAAGTTAAAAAATAAATAAATTTAATTAGTAAATTTTTCAATCAATAAATTAACAGATAAATTATCCATCCCCCAATCACACTCTTTTAATTTTTCTACACTAGTACTTTTTCATACAGCCATCACATACAAATCTCCTACAGTCTTTAAATCTGTAATTGGAGGATTTGAAGCTCAGTCAAAATTAGCTTGTACATAAGACTTAATTTCAGCCATATCTAAACTATCAAAAAATAAATCCAAAACCAATTTACTATCATCATTTATCAACGAAATATCAATGCTTTTTATAAGTGATATTTTTTCTTTAATTTTTAACTTAACTTGATCAGATATTTGACTCAAATCGTAATCATTAACTTTTAATAATTCTTTTTCAGATCAATCAATAAAAGCAGGCTCTTTTTTATCTTTAACATCATCAAAATAAAAATAATGCTTAATATATCTAAGAGTTTCATCAGGTTTTTGATTATAAAAATTTTCTAAATATTTATTAAAATCATTCAAAGAATTTTTTTTCTGTTTATTTATCTCATCAGTAAAATCAAAAATTTCAATATCTACATCTCTTTTAGGAACAAAAAAAAGTAAATTAGCAAAAGCATATTTTATTCATTTTTTATATGCATCAAAAAATGTAGTTTTTCAATTATCCCAAGCTTTTGACCGCATACTTCACCATAATCCCCTTTGTCTAACAAGTAAAACCTTTGTGTTTTCTGGCATGTTATTTACAATAAAATGAGTAATTTGCTTTCATTTTATGCTCTCAAAATTTTGTCTATAAATCTGTCAAGAAGGATAAATTAATAAATTTTTTCATTCTTTTAATCATTCAACAACACTAGAAAATACTTTTTTTACATCATCTGGATTAGCTCAAGCTGAAATTTCTCAAATAGAAACAGCTCATGCTAAATTCATAACCTGTTTTAAAATAGGAAGATTATAATACTTTTCAGAAGCTAACGGCGAAACTATAATATACTTTCACAAAAAAGCCATAAATATCCTAGGATCAACCAAAGCCACATGATTAGGCAATATTAATATTGGTCAATTATGTTTAAGATTTTCTACTCATTTCAAAGTTACTTTATAACGAATAGATAAAACAAGTCTGGTAAAAAAAAGTAATATCTTCATATTTTATTTATTAATTTTAATCTGTTTAAAAAACAATGATAATCATACAACAAAACTTATAACTCATAAAATTATCATAAGAACCTTATATGAGTAAATCTTTAGTATTAAACTACTAATAAACATCATTGAAAAAAGTATTATACTAAAAACTAATCAAAAAGTGCTTGCTCAATATTCTTTTTTGTCTTCATCTCAAATCGTCTTAAGTAAAAATGAATCTACTAAATTTGAACTTACTCAGAAAAACATCCCCAAAATAAGAGCTAAAAAAGATAAAACTGCAAAATTAACAGCCAAAAAAGGAAATACAATAATTACTAAAGAAAATAAAGTATTAAAAATTATAAAAAACTTCCATCTACTTACATTCATTTTTACTGATAATAAATTTCAAACAATCGCTCATAATGCAGAATACAAAAGGACAAAAGATGCTTTTGATTTTATAATCATAAATGTTTTTTCACTATATTCTACAGATGCTTGAGAAACAATAGTAGAAATTGTCCATAAAAATGCAGAAGTTATAATTATAAAAAAATAGTTTTTTATGATATATTTTAAATCTGGAATATAATTTTTTAATGCAACTAAAAAAGTTTCCTTTCTTTCAAAAACATAATTTCACCATCATTTTTTTAGTAAGGAAACAAATTTTACATTATCATAATCTAGATACAAAGATAGAATTGAAGCAAAAAATAGTAATAACATAATTACCAAATATCAATTATGTCACATTTTTTCAAATAAAACACTTCATATAATTGATCAAATAATAATAAATATTACAAAGGTAATTCAAACAATTGCATTTACTAAAGTCTCTGGTAATCAAGTTTTCTTAATTTCAATTGCAATAATAACACTTTTAACAACGTTCCAAAGTCAATAAAGAAATCAAACTAAAGTAACTATCAATGCAAAAAATAAATTAGTATGAAATCCAACAAAATATCACATACTAATAAACAAAAACGAAAAAATTGATATTATAAATAAATAATACTTCTTTAAAAAAGTTGATGCAAAAGCTCATCATACGATAAATGCAAAAACAGATCATAAACTCAAATATCAAGCTATTTTTTGTAAATCAGGTTTTAAAGAATCTCATAATTCTCACCAAAGATAAAACTTAATTGTAGCAAAAAAAGCAGCCCAAATTGCAACTAATACAACAAATATTAAAAAAGTTTTTAGTTTTTTCATATAGTTAAAGTAATATAATATAAATTTTATATATTATAACCTATAATATACAAATACTATAAATTTTCCCATCATTTTCTCAAAAAAAGACTTGATTAATATTATTTTTATAGTTAAATAACAACTTTTTTGAAATTTTTAAATCTGAAATTATTTGTTCATTGGAAATCACCTCAAGTAATTTTATACTATTAATCTCATCAAGATCTAACAAATTATATTTTATTACACTTTCTTTTGCGGTCCATAACACATAAAAATTAGCCCAGTTCTTTCAACCTAATAATTCATATTCTCAATCTAAAAAATAATCTAAAATAGATTGATCTCTTTCTTTATAAATTTCAACATCAATTCAAATTTTATCATCAGAAACTCAAACAAAAATAAGATTTTCTTTATGAGATATTGACCAATATAAATTTTCATAGAAATAAACAGGTTTTCACATAGAATCAAGCTCTGGTAAATATTTTTTGATATTAAACGAATTATCAACAATAGTTGATATAATATATCTTGAAATTAAACTTTCTTTTGAAGATATAATTGAAGAATACTCTTGAGGAAAATAATCTATTGCGTCTTTATAATAAACATCCAAATTATCTATAATTTTAAGTATCATTATTATTTTTTAATTCAAAAAATAAATTACAATATATATTAACAACCAAAAATGAATATTTTATAAATTTACACTAAGGTTTTCTTACTATCAAACTTTTATAAGCCATCAATGACCATTTTCTCATCCATTCTTCAATATTATATTTATGATATCAAGTATCAGAATCCCATACAATTACTTTTTTAGGATTATCTAAACTTCACTCATATCACAACAAATAAAAAGCATGTTCTCAAATCAATCAAGTTTCTTTTTTTAGTTTTCAATTTTCTAGGTAATACCACTCAAGTTTTCTATCAGAATTAGTAGTTGGACAATTATTTTTAGCATATATTTTATTATCAGCTTTTTCTTGAGTTATATCATATCTACTTATAGTTCAATCATCATATTCTGACCTTGTACACCAATCTCACCATAATTGTACCATATTTCATTTTAAAAGATTCTTTAAAAGAAAAGTTAAATGTGATTTTGAATCAAAGTTTGAATTATAATTATCTTCAGATATTATAAAATAATCAAGATTATATTTTTCATAAACTTTAGCTATAGCTTTTTCATAAATTCAATATCATGTCATATCCCTCTGTGTTGGTTTTATTTTAGCTCAAGCTCAATAATAATCAATATACCCTATGAATCACTCATTTGGATTTCACCATATAATTTTATCTCATTGTTTATAAGGTAATTTATTTAAATAAGTTTTATTAACACTATTCAAAACATCATCTTCAGTAACATTTTTTGAAGTCAAATAAGATATTATATCAGCAGCAACAGACAATTCACATGACAATGTTTTCTTTTGCAATCTTTTAACCTTAATCTCATTTGAAATATCTAAATCTTTAATAATTTTTTCACTATTATCTTCTAATTCAACATTAACATCATCAATATCAAATGATGTTTTTTTATCATCATAACAAATATATCAAACATAAATTTTCTTATCAATTTCCCTCTCTAAGACATTTGAATAATCAAAGTTTAAATAATCATTTATACTAAAAGAATAAATATAAGAAGTTCAAAAAATAAAAAAATAATAAAATATAAAAATCAGCACCTTCTTCATTGTTCAAAAACTAGAAATTAATAACTAGCCTAGTTTATTATTTTTTTACAAAAGTCAAAAATTTTTTATATTAATTCAAAGCTTCATCAATTTTTTACAAAATCATCAATAATCTCAATAATTTTATCATAATCTCTTTTACTCAACTCAGATTTATAGTTCTTTTTTACATAATCGTAAGTGTATTTTAACTCACCTTTTTCAAATTTATTTTTTCATGCTGTTTTTAAAATTATCTTTCATATCTTTATTAAATTTTTTGCTCTAATCTGAGCTTTTCTTCAATCATTAAAAATAAATAAAACAGCTTTTTTTTCTCAAATATCAATTTTATCTAACTTCTTATTAAGAACATAATCGATATTCTTTTCTAAATTATTTCAATTTTTCATAGATTTATCTTTATTTTCAACTCACAAATTGGTATTTTCACTTTCATAAATAGACTTAACTTTATATCAATTATTATTATTATCAGATGATAATAAATCATCAGATATTTTTAATCATTTAGATTTATATATACTTGAAATATAGATCATTAAAGCACCAATAAAAATAAAAGCAACAACTCTAATAATTCAATTATCAATCGAATTCCATAAATCATAAAAAGTTATTTTCAATAAAGTCAATATCAAAATTATTAATCATGAAACTCTAAATTTCTTATTACTAAAAAATAAACCAATATGAACAAAACTTAATGACAAAAATCCCCAATAAATAGTTAATATAAAATAATTATATGAAATATCATATAAATAAATAGAAGTTATTAAAAATAAATATATATACAAAGGATTCAAAAACGTTTTAAAAATACCAGCAAAGTTTGATATTTTATTATTTCAAATTAATAAATAATCTATTAAATATATAGCAACAACTATTAAAGTAATTAAATAATTATAATTATAAATTGTGAATCATTCAACTGAAAATATATGCAAGAAACAAAGTAAAATAATTGAAACCATTAACACTGATTTTGCAACAACATTTCAAACTATATTGTAAATTAAAGAATATATAAGCAATAAAAGTGAAATTATAGTAAATATAGCTTCCTTATAACTTGTAATGTTATACAAATTAGATAACAAATCTAAAGAAACAAATACCATGCTAGAAGTAAAAATTAAAACCCCAAAAACATGCAATACTTCTAAAAAAGAAATGGAATTTATATCTGATTTCTTTGAAAATTTTAAATTTAAAAAAATAGGCAAAAGTATAAACAAATTTCAAACATAATTTGAAAAATAATTTCAAGTATAATTTCACAATACAGTAATAAAATCAAACTTACGAGTAATGGAAAACAAATAATTAAGATGAATTGTCATAGTACCAAAATAATGAAAATATTTAATTATTCATAATAAAAACAATATTACTCACGCATAATAAATCTTATCACTATTAAGTTTCTTTGAAAAATACAATACAAGAGTAGATTGAAACAACCAAATTAGACATATAACAGCAGGAATTGAAGAAAAAATAAAAGCAACTGAAATTGTAAATAGTGAAACAGCAATTCAAAGATAACTATAAATAAAATTATAGTCATTATCATGAAGCACTTCAGTATCCTTAGTTGAAATTAATTTTCTATATAAAATATATCATCAAAAAAAGTAAAATAATGCAAATACTAAAAAAGCAAGTCACATAGAAGTTCAAGGAAAATATATAATTCAAAATTTATATAAATAAAATCATCAAAAAATAATTCAAATAACACTTCCAATAATCATATTTTGAATATCATCTTTAACCAGATTCTTATTTAAAAATGGTAAAGTATAATTACTAATCCAAAATAATCCCAGTCATATAATTGATAAAGTCATAAATTGTCACTGTATTTTTAAAATCATTCACAAAAGAAATATCGTAAATAATGTTCAGATTGTATACAAATTACTCAGCCC
>JAQUWS010000029.1 GCA_028692735.1 Candidatus Altimarinota bacterium | reverse complement strand
GTTTCTTTAGATTCTACTTGTTCTGTATTTGATTGAACTAATTCAGTATTTTCCTGTCATCCTATCTTTATTACAGGAGCTACAATTGGTTCTGCTGTTTCTTTAGATTCTACTTGTTCTGTATTTGCTTGAACTAATTCAGTATTTTCCTTTCATCCTATCTTTATTACAGGTTGTGTAATTGCAACATCTCAATTACTAATTCATCATCATAAATTATCATCAGTAATTATCGTGGAATTATTATCAAGCGATAATTCATTATTTAGAGTATTTCAAACTTCCCCCTCAATACCTAAATTATTTATTTTTATTTTTATATTATCCATATTGTTAATATTAAAAAATTAATTTAACTAATAATATGGTAATATATTTTAAAACATATGTCAAATATTTGTCAAGCTTTTTATATATTTTTTATTGTTTTTATTTTATAATAATATTTAAACAGGGAAGTATAACTTTATTTAAGCCAATAATAAATTATATTTAATTTTACTTTTTTATTAATTTTGTCAAGTATTATATATAGATTATTATATAATTTATATTATAATATATTGTTTTTGTAATATTTACATACATTTTTTAACTCACAATCTACACATAAAGGTTTTCTTGATTTACATATATATCTTCAAAATAAAATTAATGTATGATGAAATCTAGCTAAATCTTCTCTTGTAAAAATTTGCTCAACTTTTTTATCAGTTTCAAGTGGAGTTTTTGTATTTACTATTCAAAGCCTATTTAACACTCTATGAACATGCGTATCAACAGCTAATACAGAAGTTCACTTAGTAACTGATAAAAAAACTTTTGCAGTTTTAATTCAAACTCAATACAAAGTTTGTAACTTTTCTATTGTATCAAAGACGGATAAATCAGTTTTTGATAATATTTCACAAGTTTTATATATATTTCTAGCCTTAGTTTTATAAAATCATATAGACTTAATATAATTTTCTATCTTCTTCAGCCCTAATTCAAGTCAATCAATTGGATTTTTCAATACCTTAAATAATTCTTTATTAACTTTATTTACTTGTTTATCAGTTGTCTGTGCTGACATTATTATGGCAACAAGCAATTGAAAATCATTTTCATAATAAAGTTCTGTCTTTGCATCTGGAAAAAGTCTATCCAAATATTCAACTATAACATCAATGTTCTTTTTCATAATTTTATTCTTTAATCTTTAATAAACATTTTACTTGCATTTTAAAAAATTCAAATTATCTTTTAAACATAATTACTCTTTTATCTTTATTTTTTATTTTTAATCCATGTATTCAAAACCTTTTTATATAACACAAAATCAATGAAATAACGCTTTTTCATATAAAAAAAGGCAAAATAAAAGACTTTATATTCCAAATCTTATAAAAATAGATTCTTTTGATGATATAAATCTATGAAATGAAATTGTCTTTGAAGATTATGATTTCAATTGAAATCTAGTATCTTGTACTTGACTAAAAAACTTTTACGAAGTAGAAATACCTATTGAAACAAATTGAAAAAAAGAAAATAAAAAAATATACCTTTTTGATAACCATAATCATGCATACTTTTTCTGGCATAAATCTAGACTAGATTGAATTATATGAAATAATTGTACACTATACCATATAGATGAACATACTGATATGAGGAATCCTTGAATATATCTCGAAACAAAAGATTTAAACAAAATAGAAAAGATATTTGAATATACAAATTATGTAGATGTATGAAACTATATAATACCTGCAATTCATGATTGACTCATAAAAGAAATGCATTCTATTAGAAGTGAAAGCGAACTTCTTGTCATTTCGAGCGAAGTCGAGAAATCTTTCGAAGAATTAGATAGTACAAAATTTATAAATAATTACATAAGCAAAAAACCTATTCCATCATTAAAGTCAGAACTACAAACCCCAAGTATCATCCTAAACCTAGACTTAGATTTTTTCGAACCCAAACTCGATTACATAGATTACAAACTAAAAAAAGAATTAATTCAAAAAATCATAAAAAAAGCTAGTGTTATCACTGTAGCAACTAGCCCTTTCTTTATAGATCAAAATTTAGCTTTAAAAGTGTTTAGAGATTTGTTTTCCTAAACCTTAGGAATAACAGATTCTATAGCAGCAAAACTAGCAACTTTTCAAACTGGAACAATAATAGATACACTATCACCTATTTCAGCTCTAAAATGAGTCACCGCAGCAGTTAATACATTGTAAGTTTGACCTTCTGCTATTACTTGAAATTTTCATAATTCTTTTGTAAGTAATCAAACCTTTGATTCTCTTTCTATTTGTTTGATTTGTTTATACATCATTTTTCAGCTTGGATCAATAGTCAGTTTAAGTCTATCTCATTGAACCAATTTTGATTTTGATGCATAATTTACAGGTACAGGATACTTATGTCAATCAACTCAAAGCATTTCTTCTCATGTAAAAACTCATTCAACTATTTTATAATCATTACTTGAATAAGAAGTCAACCCTCTCAAATCTAAATCAACATTATCTTCCTCTTTTAAAGTTAATCATTGCTCTTCAAGTAAATCTTTCAATATTTTCTTTGCGTTTTTAATAGATTTCTCAGCGTTGATTATAAAATCTCTAACTGCTTGTATTTTTTTTGTATCCATAATTTTTTTATTTAATTTTTATTTTTATTATCTATATATATTTTACATAGTTTTACTCATTTTGTAAAATAAAACAAATTTACTTTTTCATTTTATTAATTATAAATAAGAAATATAAGATTTTCAATCTCATTTTTCCATAACAGACAAGCAAATAATCACATTCATAAAAAAGGTCAAAATGGAATAACTGTATTTATTTTTCACTTTTTCTTTAACTTCTGAATTATTATTAACCCAACCCCTATTATACTTCAAATTATATATGTTGCAAATAATCAAAAAATACTAAATTTAAATCATAATACTAATCACATAAGTATAGCTATTCTTAAATCTCCTCATCACATCCAAGCTCACCTACTAACAACAATTTGTAAAAACAAAAAAGTAAAAATTAATAATACTCAAAAAAGTGCATTAATTATAGGTAATTGAGATAAATCATATCACATATATCTATAAACCAAAGAAACAATAAAAAAACTTAAAATCAATATAAGTATATCATATACCTCACTCAGTCATTTTAGCATTATAATATACAATAATCATACAACAACAAATAAAACGATAACCATTCCTATATTATCTAATAAGGATAATGACACTGTTTCTGATGCTAAAGTAGAGATAATTTCAAACCCAGGTATAAAAACCTGTAAAATCAAAATTAATGCTGTTCAAAGTATACCTGTTAATAAAACCCCCTCATTTATTTCTAAAAACAATATATCATAAAATATTATAAGAATAGTTATAAATGCCAAAAACAAAAAATAAAACAATTTAATAATTTCAAAATAATTAAAAGTAAAAATTAAATCTACATTTATTATATTATATCAAACCATAAAAAAGAGTAATCAAGTTGATATCTCTAAAAAAGGATAAATTGAACTTATCTTACTCTTACAATACCTACATTTTCAAAAAGTTGATATATAAGAAAAAATTGGAACCAAATCAAAATATTTAAGTAAACCCTTACAATTAGGACACATACTTCTTCAAAACATTATTCATCACTGTTTTGATTTAAGCCTATGAATTAAAACAGAAGCAAAACTTCAAAATAAAGTTCAAAGTATAAAAAGCATAAAAGAAAAAATAAACTCCATATACAAAAAATAAGAGATAAAAAGTATTTATAATAGATTATATTGAAAAAAATCTATTTATAAAACTTTTTACCTCTTTTTTATAAAAGTAATTACATTATATCACTTCAAGCTATCAATTTATCACTTCTAAACTTAGTATTCCTTCCCTCTAAATCCTCATTTAAATAAATCAATTTAGTATTATCTTTATCTCAAATATTTCATAAAGTCTCTATTCTACTTGAATCAAGCAAAAATTCTAAAACTTTAGATCAATCAAGATTTGAATCAGATGCTTTTATCATATCAACAGATTCTTTAAATCATCTTGCTATTTCCATTCTTTGTCACGCCATACCTTGTCATAAAAGGATTTTTGATTCCTTTTCTGCTTCAGCTTTCTTAACTTGCATTATTTTTTCAGCTTCTCATTGATTCATAGCAGCTTCTTTCAATTTTTCTGATTCTACAACTTTATTCATAGCAGACATAACAGAAGATTCAAGTTTTACATCTCTAACCTGGATTGAATCGAGTTTATATCAAAATGATGCAAGTTTTTCTCTTAATTTTTCTTCAATATCATTTCAAATTTCTTCTCTTTTACCAAATACTTCTTTATGACTAAAAGTAACTATCATAGCTCTAAGTTCTTGATCAATAATAGATTTTATCATTGTTCTTGGATCTGATATTTTATATATTGATTTAAAGATAGCTCATTCTTCACTATCATCTTTATCATCCTCAACATAATAAATTACATTTAATCAAATATAAGCTGTTACATTATCCTTAGTAACTCCATCAACATCAACTGGGAAATTTATCCTAAATAAAACCTGTTCTTTTGTTATTTCAAAAATAGGAATTATAAAATTTAACCCCGATCTAAGAACACGATTAAATTTTCAAAAAAACTCAACTGATTTAACAGTATTTGGTTTTACTATTCTTACAGACAAACTTATCAAAAATAAATCTGCTAAAATAGCGGGAATAACTCATCAAATTCAAACCAACAATATAAAAACTACTGGAACAATTAAAAGTAATATTGGTATAACAATTCAAAGCATATTTTCATAATTAAAAATAAAGTATATTCATTATACTACTATTTATGATTTTTTTCAAGTAGATTTTTATTAATAATATTTTTGATTATATTTATATAAATCTTATTTTATAATTCTATATATATGAAAATAAACTTAGAAAATAAATACCTAGTATTAACAACAAACAAAGAAGAAAAAATCTTAAAGCTAAAAGAAATAATTTGAGAAAATAAAACAATTTTATACTTTTACCCAAAAGATAATACACCATGATGTAGTCTAGAAAATAAAGCTTTTTCTGATCTAAAAAAAGAATTTGAAAACAAATGATATAAATTAGTTTGAATTTCAAAAGATAGTATTGAATCACATAAAAAATTTAAAGAGAAATATGCTTTAAAGAATGATTTAATTTCAGATCCAGAACTTATTCTACATAATGAATTATGAGTATATGGAGAAAAAAATAACTATTGAAAAATAGTTAAATGAGTTATAAGAAGTAGTTTTATAATTGATAAAGATTGAAATATATTAAAAGAATACAGAAATGTAAAAGCTACATGACATGCTGAAAAAGTATTTAGAGAAAATTAAAACAAAAAAAAAGCTTTTTTTTAAAAAAGCTTTTTTTTAACCAAACATATGTACAAAGATTGAATATTTAGCCAATTCTGGTTGATATACAAATATTTCCATACTTTTACTTGAAGTTATCTCCAAAATTTTAAAAGTAATAGTAACTGCAGTTCCTACAAATAAAGACCAATGTAACAATGCATAATTTGTATGCTTCTTTAATTTTAACTTAAACATATATATATAGTTATAATATAATTAATTGTAACTAAATTCTACTATATATTTTTCTTTTATGCAAATATTTGAAATAATTTTTAATTATTTTTATCATCAAACTTAAAATGTAAAAAAACTGATATGGAAGTCATAAAAATAAAAAGTCCTGTAAAAAACAATCCTATCCTTATAATTACATCAACATCATATCAAAGAGTGATAAAAATTATAAGTATAATAATTGATATCATTCTTCATATCCACAAACATAGTTCTCTAAAAATCATTGCTGGATAAAAATCACTTCAACTTGCTCTTATTGTATCCATAAGCTTCATATCAAAAACCTGTTCAGATACTCTAAACATTGGATTTAAAACTAAAGAAATCATTGAATATATAATATATCAAATAAAATTAAAATTAAATATAAATATTATTAAATTGATAAAAATTAAAATAGATGTATAAAACATAATAGACAACCTATTATCCTTTTTTCTAATTGAAGAAAATAAAATTATTATAATTGTTGATAATATATAGAAAGCTCATTCATAAATTCAAACATTTACTTCTGTCTTCAATAAAATTATAGAAACTATTGGAAATAAAATATTAAAAGGAGAATAATACAATCATCAAAACAAAAAATATAAAAATCCAAAACGATTCTTTTTAAAACTAAAAAAATTCTTAAAATCTTTATAATTAACTTCCCTTGGTATGTATAGAGATAAATTCTTTATAAATAAAAAACTAAATACATAAACAAATGGTAAAAGCAAAAACAAAACTATATATGGGCTAAAATCAAAAAATTTTCAAATAAAATAAAACAAAATTGAAATAAAAAAAGGAACGATTATTTTAAAAATATTATCTCAAGATACTACAATTGATGAATACAAATCCCTTGATTTATCCTTTATATTTGATAATTCTTGAGTATGAACTGCACACCGAAAAATTCAATTTCATAATCAATAAAGTATAGCAAATAGAAAAATTCATAAATATCCTCAAATTAAAAATATTATTACAAATGCTAATATAAATAAAAAATATGCAATATAATACATAAATCGAATATCTCTTTTTAATGCTGCCATAAAAAGTCATAATCATGAAAATCACAACAAACAAAATGTTAAAAAGAATCAATTATAAAAAACCACATCAAGCAGATTTTTTTGAAACTTAAAAACATATATATTTATAAAAACTGATGAAACTATAGATCAAATCCTATAAATCCACATAAGATAAACCATTGATTTACTTGGTTTTGATAAATCTTTAAATTTTTTTATAAATTTCAACATCAAAAAAATAATAAGAAATTAAAGTTGTTAATAAAAGCCTTTTTTTAAAAAAGGCTTTTATATATTATTATATATCTAAATTTTTTACAGATTTAGCTCTAGATTGTATAAATCTTTTTCTTGGAGCAACTTCATCTCACATAAGAATCTTAAACATCTCATCAGCTTTTGACGCATCATCAACAGTAACTCTATACATCTTTCTAGATGATGGATCCATAGTAGTTTCCCACAATTGATCTGGATTCATTTCTCAAAGACCTTTATATCTTTGTATATTTTCTCATACTATATTATTTTCAGTCATAATTTTTTCTTTTTCTTCATCACTATAAACATACCATCTTTGCTTTCATTTAGCCAATTTATAAAGCGGTGGTTGGGCTATATAAATATATCATCCATTAATCAATTCTCTAAAGTACCTAAAGAAAAAAGTTAAAAGTAAAGTTCTTATATGAGCTCCATCTACATCAGCATCTGTCATTATTACTATTCTATGATATCTAAGTCTTGATATATCAAAAGTTTCTCAAACAGAAGTTCAAAAAGCAATAATCAAACTTTTTATTTCATTATTTGCAAAAATCTTATCAATTCTTGCTTGTTCTGTATTAAGAATTTTACCTCTAAGTGGTAAAATAGCCTGAGTTTCCCTATTTCTTCATTGTTTTGCAGATCATCCGGCAGAATCTCCTTCGACTATGTATAATTCTGAAACTTTAGCATCACGACTAGAACAATCAGCCAATTTTCAAGGTAAAGTCATACCTTCTAAAGCTCATTTTCTTATAACAGTATCTCTTGCGGCTCTTGCGGCAAGTCTAGCTTTTGCTGCCAAAAATACTTTTTCACATATATTTTTTGCTTCTCATGGATTTTCATCTAAAAATTCCAAGAATTTTTCAGAAAAAACCGAATCAACAGCTCATCTCGCTTCAGGAGTACCAAGTTTAGATTTAGTTTGTCATTCAAATTGTGGATCAATTACTTTTACACTTATTACACAAGTAAGTCACTCAACAACATCTTCATTTGTAAGATTTTGGTCTTTTTCTTTTAAAATTCATTTATCTCTTGCATATTTATTGATACTTCTTGTTAATGCAGTTCTATATCAAACAAGATGACTTCATCCCTCAGGAGTATGAATATTGTTTACAAAAGTTATTATATTATTTGAAAATTCTTTATTATATTGCATTGCAATCTCTACATTTATATCATTTTTCTCTTTTTCTATATAAAAAACTTCACCTATAGTATCTTCATTTTTATTCAAGAAATTTACATACGATTTTATTCATCACTCAAAATAAAACCTATAACCATAATCAGTTCTCTCATCATAAAAATTAATTTTTATTCATTTTGTCAAATAAGCTTGTTGTCTTAATCTATTTACTATAACTTTATTATTAAAAACAGTTGTAGTTCTAAATATTGTTTCATCAGGAAAAAACTTGATAACTGTTCATCTTTTTGTTGTAGTTCAAATTTCTTTTGCATTTTCTACAGGAATTCATAGATGAAAACATTGATAAAATATTTTTCAATCTTTATGAACCCACGCTTCCAATGTAGTTGACAAAGCATTAACAACACTTGATCATACTCAGTGCAAACCTCAAGAAACTTTATATCACCCTCAACCAAATTTTCATCAAGCATGTAAAACTGTCAAAATAGTTTCAAGTGTAGATTTACCAGTTTTTGGATGTATTTCAGTCGGAATTCATCTACCATTATCTTCAACCATACATGATCAATCAGATCAAATTGTAACAGTTATCTCATCACAATATCAAGCCATTGCTTCATCTATTGAGTTATCAACAATTTCCCAAACTAAATGATGTAATCAAGTTTCATCAGTAGATCAGATATACATTCAAGGTCTTTTTCTAACAGGTTCAAGTCACTCAAGTACCTGTATATTATCAGCTGAATAGTTATTTTCTTGTGCAGTCATAAATAAATTAAATTAAGTTAAATTAAACTTACGCAATTCTATTGATTTTTAAGAGGAAATCAACTTTATTTTACATACTTTTTCTCATTTATATCCAATTCTTGATGTACTAGATATCACTGATTTTCAAGCATCTTTCTTAAATACTTTCATTGAAGTCTTCAAGGTATAAAATGCATATGATAATGTTCAACACTCCTATTTCACATACTTTCTCTAGTACAAGAAAAATAGTTTTCATCTCAAAACCATTCTTCCATAAACTTATAAATATCTTTCAATTCAAGAATTTCTTCATCAATAAGTTCAATTCATACCTTTTTATGTTCATAAGGCACCGCCATAATATGTTTTTCATTTCAAGAATAAGGAAACATATTATGAAGTATATACCAATGTTTTCATTTCCAAATAACATGATCTTTTTGTGACTCTAAATCACAAAAAGGACAATTATCTTGTCCATAAATTCATATTTTTCATTTCACTTCACGATACTCATCCCTTGTTCAAATTTTTACCATAAAATCTTATTAAATATTTTTTTATAATTTCTAAAAATAACTAACTACCTTTACTCGCCTTTTCTAATTGTTCTGTTTGATCAGCAATAGCTAAAGCATCAATAATTGGTCATAATTTACCAGACATAATAATAGGAATTCAAGAAAAATTTTGCCCTATTCTATGATCAGTTACTCTATCTTGAGGAAAATTATAAGTCCTTATTTTCTCACTTCTATCTCAACTTCAAACTTGTGAAAGTCTTTCTTCTCATATTTCTCTAGATCTTTTTTCCTCCTCAAAAGCATAAAGTTTACTTCTAAGTATCTGAAAAGCTTTTTCTCTATTTTGATGTTGACTTCTACCATCTTGACAAAATACTGCTAAACCAGTTGGTATATGTTTTAGATGAACAGCACTATCTGTCTTATTAACATGTTGTCAACCTGCTCAAGAAGCTCTACAAAAAGTCATTTCTATATCTTCCATTTTTATTTCTACATCTACCTCATCAACCTCTGGTAAAACAGCTACTGTAATAGCAGAAGTATGAACTCTTCATTTATTTTCTGTTTCAGGAATCCTTTGTACCCTATGAGTTCAAGCTTCATATTTAAATTTACTATAAGCTCATTCTCACTTTATTTCAAAAATTATTTCTTTTATTCATCAAGCTTCTGCATCACTTTGTTCATCTATTTCAACTTTATATCATAATTCAGTTGCAAAATTTATATATGCACGAGATAATTCTCATGCAAACAAAGCTGCTTCTTCTCATCAAGTTCAAGCTCTTACCTCAACTATTATATTTTTTTCATCATTTGGATCTTTTGGAAGTAAAGCAATTTTTAGTTTTTCTTCCAAATCAAAAATTTTACTTTCTGATTCTTCTTTTTGCATCAAAGCTAACTCTTTCATTTCAGCATCAGAAGAGTTAATCATTTCTACAGCTTCATCAAGAGCTTCATTGATTTTTTTATATTCTTTATACAAAGTAACAGCCTCTTCTAATTGTTTTTTCTTCATAGCAACCTCCTTAACTTTTTTTTGATCTTTAAAAATATCAGGATTAGCTAAATCAGATTCAAGTCTATTATATTCTGCTACTAAATTATCTAAATTAAATTTCATATTATTTATTATTATCATATAATCTTGCTTATTATAACGAAATCTTACAAATTTCAAAAACAAAAAATTCCTAAATATAGTTTAGGAATTTTTTGTTTTAAATTGGTTGAAACTCATCCCACCCATAAATTAAAGGATATTCTTTCCAAGGTCACTCACAAACACTATATTTTTTACATTTTTTACAATCTTCTCTTTTTGATTTTCATTCATTCCACCTATAATAAGCATAACTTTCTGTTCTATATTCAGCATCAACAACAGTTGTTTCAGGCATGAAATTGTATTCTGCAATTGCCCACTCATATCATTGCATCAAACAAAAAGGTATAGCCTCTGTCATACATACAACTCAAGCATTTTTTCATATATCTAATGCTTTTTTTATGTAAGGCATAACATCTGTTTTTTTTGGAACTACTACATCTTTATTTTTATCAGCACTTCAGAGTATATGAACAAAAGCAAATTGAAACTGATTAACTCAGAGTTTTACAAGCAAAGAAGCTAATTCAGGAATTTCTTTATAATTATCTTTTGTAACTACTGAATTTATAATTACATATTGTTTTAAATTTTTCAAATTTATAAGCCCCTTAACAACTTGTTCCCATGCTCAAGAAGCTCAAACAAGTTTATCATGAGTTTCTTTTTTAAACCCATGAATTGAAGGTCAAAACTCAGTTACTCATGCTTTTATCAAATCTTTTACATACTCTAAATTTTCAAAATTTCTTCAATTTGATTGAATTTGAATTTGTTTATATCATAAATTTTTAGCATAATTAACTGATTCAATTAATCACTTATGAATGGTTGGTTCTCATCAAGTAAAAACAACTCATCTAGATCAAGCACTAAACTCATCTTCCAAAATTTTTTTTATCTCATCTAAACTTCTAGGAGGATACTTCGATCTCTTATCTCACTGTACACAAAAAGAACATATATTATTACATGCAAATCCAACTTTTACATCAGCTCTTTTCATAAAATAAAATTAGAATATAGAGTTTAAAATATAGTATTAACATACAATTTTGTCATTCCTGGCTTGACCAGGAATCTATAAATTCACTATACTTATTTATTTCACTAATGACATAAAATAAGCTTACATAATCTTTTTATAATACTTATCATATAAATCAAACTTTCTTTGTTTGTCATCCTAAACTTGTTTCAGGATCATAAAAAGTATTATTCCTTATTATATCGTAACCAATGCAAACAATTATTTCTACGATTCTGGAATGAATCCAAAATGACAATTTAGATACAATTTATTTATTCTTTTCCCTACATTCTGTATTCTTTATTCTGCATTCTAAATTCTACTCATCATATTCCCTCACATAAACATTTTCTATATAATCTTTAGATAATTTCTTAAACTCTTTCAATTTACTTTTAGAAAAACTCTTTCAGTTAAAATCCTTAACTAAAGTATTTCCTCATTTATAATTCTGTAAATAATATTTTTTTGCTCAAGATAAAGCTTTTGCAATCTCAATTATATCTTCAAAAGTATGTAAAGGATTAACTAAAGTTGTTCTAAATTCATAATCAATTCATGATTTTTTTATCAATTCTATACTTTTTTTATACTTTTCTATATCCTCTTCAACTTGAGTAGTTAAAGCGTATTTAGAAAAACTATTTTTTACATCCATAGCTAAATAATCAACTAATCAATCATTTATTAGTCTTTCCAAAACTTCAGGATTTTGTCAGTTTGTATCAATTTTTACTAAAAAACCTAAATCTTTTATATTTTTACAAAAATCATATAAATCTTTATTTATTGTAGGTTCTCATCAACAAATCACTACTCAATCAAGAATTCAAACTCTTGTCTTTAAAAAATTGAAAAAGACTTTTTCTGGAATAAAGTCTTTTATCAATTTTATTTCTTCTGGTAATACAAACTCACTGTTATGGCAGTAACTACATCTTAAATTACATCAAGTTGTAAATATAATTGTTGCAACTTTTCAAGGATAATCAAGTAACGTAGTTTTTTGTATAGCTGAAATTAGCATTGTCCGCAAGAATAACAATCTATAAAATGTTCATTTAATGTTTTTTCCTCTTTAAAATAAGTTCTACTATAAAACTCTGATTTTTTTCAAATATTGAAATGACTTACTGGTCTAAAATATCACATAACTCTAGTATAAACTTCACATTTTGTTCTTTGTAAATCTATTGTAGCAGTTTCCATAATATAAAAAAGTTAAAAAGTAAAAATTATTTTTTAGAAGTATAAATCTTCCTTGTTTCTAAATCTTGTTTTTCTCATTTATATCCTATTTCTTCATCACATATAGGACAAAAATCATGTTCTCAAGAAATATAACCATGTTTAGGACAGATAGAGAAAGTAGGTGTAATAGTAATATAAGGTAATCTATAATTTTCCAAAACCTTTCTTACTAAGTTTTTACAACTCTTTCAACTAGTAACTTTTTCTCATAAGTATAAATGTAATACAGTTCATCAAGTATACTTACATTGTAATTCTTCTTGTAAATCAAGAGCCTCAAACGCATCATCAGTATATCAAACTGGTAGTTGTGTAGAGTTTGTATAATATGGAGCTTGTTCTGTTCAAGCTTGAATTATATCAGGAATTTGTTTTCTGTCTTCTCTTGCAAATCTATATGTTGTTCCCTCAGCAGGAGTAGCTTCAAGATTATATAAATTTCATGTTTCTTCTTGATATTCTTTCAATTTAGTTCTCATAAATTCCATCAAATCCAAAGCCATATTCATTCAAGCTTCAGTTGTAATATCATCTTTTCAATTCGTAAAGTTCATTATTGCCTCATTCATACCATTTATTCAAATTGTAGAAAAATGATTTCTAAAATTATGTAAATATCTCTTTGTATAAGGAAATAAACCTAACTCTAACCATTTTGATAGCTCTTTTCTTTTTAACTCAAGAGATGCTTTTGCTTGATTCATCAAAAATAAAATTCTCTTTTTAAATCATTCCATATCTCCCTTATGAACATAACCAACTCTAGCTAAGTTTAAAGTTACAACTCATATACTTCAAGTCATTTCAGCAGAACCAAAAAGTCAATTTCATCTCTTTAATAATTCTTTTAAATCAAGTTGTAATCTACAACACATACTTCTTACAGCTCATGGAGTATAAGCATCTTCATTTCTAACTTTAACAGTTTTTCCGTTTTCATCTTTTACTTTTTTAAATTGACTTCAAACAAAATTTTGAAAATAAGGAATTCAGTATTTAGCTGTCATCTCAAAAATATCCTCTACTATCTCATTATTCCAATCAAAGTCTTCAGTTATATTATAAGTTGGTATTGGAAATGTAAATACATTTCATTTTGCATCTCAAGTTATATAAACTTCAACCAAAGCTTTATTTATGATATTCATTTCATCTTGTAATTCTCCATATTTCTTTTCGTAATATCATCTTTTTATTCCTCAAAGTAACAATGCTTTATCTTTAAGATCTTCAGGACAAATCAAATCCAAAGTTATGTTTGTAAATGGAGTTTGTGTTCACCATCTAGAAGGAACATTTAAACCAAATATAAAATTTTGCATTTGTTGTACAACATATCTATAAGTCTTATCATAAACATATTGTCTTTTTTCTTCTTCTGAAGCAAATTTAGCATTTGTATCTTCTAATTCTTGTTCTGTTTCAGTTTTAAATTTATGAACAAATGGAGCTAAGTAAGTATCAAAACTTGAAAAAGCTTGTGCTCATGCCCATTCATTTTGTAAAGTTCATAAGAAGTTTATCATCTGATTAACTACAGATTGAAGATTTCTTGGTGGAGCTGATTCTAGTCTATTTGGTAAACCATTAAATCATTCTTCTAAAAGTTGTCTTAAACTCCATCATGCACAATATCAAGAAAACATATCTAAATCATGAATATGATAATCTCAATTTCTATGTAAATCACCAATTTCTTTTGGATAAATATAGCTTAACCAATAATTAGCTGTTACTTTTCATGCTACATTTAATATAAGTCATCATAAACTATATCAAGAATTAGCATTTGCATTAACTCTCCAATCAGATCTATTTAAATACTCTTGCATTGTATTTCATACATCAACAACTACATCTTTTGTAGTTCTTACTTCATTTCTTTTTTGACGATAAAGAATAAAAGATTTTGCAACTTTATCATGTCATTCTTTTATAAGAATTTCTTCAACAGAATCTTGAATTTCCTCAACTGTAGGAATAGATTCTCAAACTTTTTTAATAAGTAATTTTATTACTTTCTTAGTAAGAATTGGAACTTCTGAAAAATCATCTCATCAAACAGATAAAATAGATTTTCTAATAGCAGTTTCAATTTTTGCTTCATCAAAAGTAACAAAACTCCCATTTCTTTTTTTAACTTTAAAAAAATTCATAAAATAAACTATATGTAGTAAAATATTTTATATTTGTTACTATATATAGTTATTTTAGAAAATCAAAAGATATTTATAAATTTAGCTTGACTTTATTTATTATTATTTTTGACACCTCATTTTTGAAAATAAATTTGACATTATTTTTGCTTTTTTATGCTCTAAAAACTGTTCACTTGTCTAGAACAATTTTATGAGATTTTTTCACACTCATTTTTTGTTCAACTTATAAATGCCAAAAAATCATTTTTATTTGTAAAATTATGATAAACAGATGCATATCTTATATATGCAACTTCATCTAGTTTTTTTAATTCATCAAGTATATCTTTTCAAATTCTCTTACTTGAAATTGCTTTTTTATTTGATGCCCAAGAATTTTCTAAATCAATTATCATTTGCTCAATTCTGTCTAAATCTATATATCTCTTATTACATGCTTTTATTATAGAGTCTTCTAATTTATCTCTATTATAAAACTCTTTTTTTCAATTATTTTTAAGCACAAAAAACTTAGGAAATTCTATCCTTTCAAAAGTAGTAAACTTATGAAAACAATTCTCACATTCCCTTTTTCTTTTTACTAGCTTTCAATTTTCAGCTACTCTTGTATCAAGCACCCTTGTATCTTCACTTTTACACTTTGGACAATACATAAATTTTTATTATTTTTTACTTAAACCATATTATCAAATTTTCACCAAAAGTAAAGATTTTATATCACAATTTTTATAACTTTCACCAAGAAAATATTTGCTTTGAAATTACCCCCAACTTTAGTAAAATAAAAAATAAAAAAGCTTTAATTTTTAAAATAATCTCAAAAATCTAGAATATCTAATTTCTTTTTAGAAAAAAAGCAAAAAAAGAGTCAAAGAGAACAAAGATTCGAATAAATTTTGATATATCAAAATTTTAATCCTTAATACACCTAACAGAGAACCCGACAGTAGACTTACTCCAGCCATTACGATGCACTGTGGAATTAACCCAACTTAAGTACCTTCCACGAGCATTAAAAGAATTATACTCAGTAGAAGACCATAAGCTCAAATCGACCCCACGATTGTAGAAAATATCACTATACCGGTACCCTGCTAATGGTAATTTAAGTGCTTTTATTATATTATTTGATGGTGTTTTTAATGTTTTTCAAGAAAATCAAAGTCAATCACATCTCCAATTTAAATCAACTGAACTATCTGTACAAGTAAGTGCTATTTCCATATTCAAAAATTCTTGTTCTGTTGGCACATGCCATCATGTTGGACAAGGACAATCTGTTGTAGATGCTGTTGTATTTGAAAAATTTCATCATATTGGATTCTTACAAGCTGTTGTTAAATTAGACCATAAATATAATTTTCACCATATATTATTTTCTCAATATGTTACATTATAATCATTTTCTTTTGCTGTATATGTAAGATATGTTGAACTACAATTTGTTGTAGTTATTCATCATGTATAATTATAACAAGTTCAATTATATACATTTGCATTTGTTGAAATCCCTGTTGTTCATAGAACACTATTACATCATGCCCATACTTTTCATCATATTGTTATATCATCATTTGTACAGTTTGTTCATGGTATATCTTTCCATTGAACTATTGGGGCTATTTCACAATTATTTCAAGTATATGAGTCAGTACATGCATAATAACATGGATTTCAGCTATTTGTATTTTGCCGTATTTGGTTTGGTTGTGTTGGAGTTCATATCGTATAACTTGCATGTGTGTATGTAGGTTGTGTTGCACATGTGTTTTGTATGCAAGCAGTTCATACTACACTATATCAACTATTACATGTTACTGTTGGATTTAGATCTTCTGTTTCATTTACTAGTACTCAGTCATTACATCAGATACTTGTTAGTTTGTATACTTGTGTTCAGTTTGAGATATTTACTATTTGTGAGTTTATATTTGTTGCTGTTTCAGAGTGGTTTATCGCTGGGATAGAGTAAATATGTGTGTTGTATGTGTAGTTTGAATTTGCACTACAATTTGTTGGGGTTCATTTTACACATGTTTTGTATTGGTAGTTTGTATCTCAACTTAGTACTCAGTTATTACATGTTCTATCCTCTGCTCTATCTATACAATCATAACTTGCTCAATATAGTATACTATTTTCTGAGTATGCTGTGATTGTTTGGTTATGTTCTATTGTTTGTCAATCTAGTGTACAGTTATTGTATGTTACTGTTGTTATCTTTCATGAGATTCATCATACATTGTTTGTTATATAGTTGTTTACTAGGTTTACTGCTTTATCTTGCTCGGTTTGTGGATCTATATTTGTTATATCTTTATATGCTTCTTCTCATTGTAGTATAGTTCCGTTATAGGCTTCTTTTAGGTTTGTTAGAAATGTTACTTTGTTTGTATTATTATCAAAGTCTATTATTGCTCAGCTATATACTTCTAATTTATTTGATTGGAAGTTAAATCATCAAGTTTGTGTTGTTCATGTTGGATTATATGAGTGTGGTATATTGTTGTAATTATTGTATACTAGTTTCTTTTCTTGTATTATATTTTCTATTGTTGGATTACTTAGGTCTGTTGCTAGTATGCTTGGTACTGCTAGTATATAGTTTATTCATCATGTTGATACTTTTAGAATCTTTTGATTATATGTTCATTTTACTACCGCTCTTTTATCATTTAAGTTTGTTGCTGCATATGTTTTTGGTGTGAGGTTTTGTGTAAGTTCTGATCATTCATTTATTGTTCAGATTTCATACTCCTTTTTTGATGTAGTTATACTGTATGTATATTCATTTGCTGTAAGTGGATCTATTGGTTTTTTACTTACCGAATCTATATTTCTCATCACTGTTTCTCAGATTGTTCATTCTACCCATGCTGTTCATCATAGATATGTTATCTCTGTACTATTATCAGGGATTGGATAGAATCATGTTTTTACTACGTAGATTCATAGTGATTTTTCTAGGTTATTTATATCTGCTATTCTTACACTATCTCTTGAGTTCTTACTGTAGCCTTGGAAACTTATGAATGCTATAGTTCATAAAATTGCTAGGATTACTATTACTACTATTAGTTCTACTAGTGTGAAGGCTTTTTTGTTAGTTGGTTGTTGGTAGAATTTAGAGTTTAGAAGTTTTTGTTTAAGTCCTATATTCTGCGTTCTATATTCT
>JAQUWS010000078.1 GCA_028692735.1 Candidatus Altimarinota bacterium | reverse complement strand
CATTTACAATTGATTGAATATTTAGCAATGAATGGATGTTTCAGTCAGTATTGATTTATTCAATAATATGAATATCTATAATATTGTATATATTTTACGAAAGATTTATAGTAAAAGAAAATGTAAAAAAAGATACTTGGTATTATAAGACTATTTTTTTAATAGTTATTGTAGTATATTGATTATTTTATATTACAAACCCATGGTATACACTACAAACACATCCGAGATTATTTTTGTATCAAGATGGAAAAAATATAACAAATAAGTGAATATATTTTTATTTAACAGAAAGGTATTGATTTAATGAAACTTTATATAAACCTTTTAGAACAATGGAAGATAGTATTGAATGATTGGAGTTTGCTATGGAAAATAATGAGTATAGTTTATATAAAAAGATATTTTATGATTTGGAAAAGTATTGATATATAAATGTGTTAAAAATATATAACGATAAGACATTTCAGAGTTATATGTTAAGAAAATTAACATATATAAACATTAATAATCAGTATGAAAAAAACTTTTTTTACAATAACTTGAAAGTATTAGATTATTTAAAAGAAAAATGATTGGATAGTATAGTAAGAGATGTAGCAATATATACAGAAAATGAATATTGAAAGTTTAAACAATGAAATATTAACGAAAAAGATTTTTATGAAAGAATTGATTATTATTGAGATAAAATATATGATGTTATATGAATAAATAGTAATATGTTTATACAATCAGAACATATTATGTATAAAAAAAATAAAAATTGAGATTGGGAATTAATAAAAAGTAATTTTAATTATTAATTTTATAAAAATGAAGAAAATTTTATTAATACTATTGTTGTTATTTTTATTTTTATCATGAGTTAATGCTTGATTGGAAATAAATGAATCAAATATATTAAAAATTGACTGAAATTTATGTGTTAATACTCAAGAAAAAGATATTCCAACTATATTAATTCCATGAATATTAGCTTCTTGGTATAGTGAGGAATGATATAATGAATCAAATATAAAAAGATGGATTCCTGATCCAATAAATCATACTTATGATACACTTATATATACTTTTAAACAAAAATGATATCAAATTAAAGATGTATTTTATAAGGATGAATTTACTTTAAGTATTAATTGAAGTAACCCAAAGTGATGATTGTATGTGTTTTGATATGATTGGAAAAAGGATAACAAGATAACAGCTACATTACTTGCTCAGCTTGTATGACTTATTTTGAGAGATTATGAAAAACAAAATTGATGTAATATATGAAAAATAAATATAGTTTCTCATTCTATGTGATGATTGGTGGCTAGAGCTATGCTTGAAGATATGTGTGTAGAAATAAAAGATATTGATTGACTTAAATTTATTGAATGATTTTCTGTAAAGGACTCTGTTAATTGAATTATATCTTCATTAAAAACTATATCTTGTCAAAATCCTTATTCATCAAATACAATTTCAAAAGAGATAAAGGTAAATAAATTAGTGACTATTGCTACTCCACATAGGTGATCGACTAAGGCTTTTTCAATTTGGGAACGATGAGATTTGGAGATGACTGATGGTTTTTTAGTTTGAATATGAATAAAAGGGCAAATTTGAGTTATGTCAGATTTGTGATTATATAAAGTAATTCATTGATATGATACAAAGGTTCCGAATTGAATAGTAACTTTATGACAATTGTTACCAGATATAAAAGTTAATGACTTTTATAATATTTATAATAATAATCTTAAGTATTTATATAGAATAAAAGATGAAGATTATAATTATTATGATATTAGGCAAGATTTATCACCATATTATTATGATTATAATTATCCAGAAATTGAAAAATTAAGAGAGCTTGCAAGGTTTAAGGATATAAATTTTGTAAATTATCCTAAAAATAGTTTTTTGGAAGAATTAAATAAAAGTGAGAATATAAAAAAAATGTTTAAAAAAATTGATAATAGCTATGTTTCATATTATTCAACTATAACATGAACTGATTGATTGAATAATATAATAAGTTATGGTATATGAGATAAAGCTTATCAAGGTTGATGATTTTTATGAGTTCCTATTGATACTAATGTAGTTGAGGATACAACAATGAGTCATATATGACAAGATATTTATGATTATTATAGTAAAGATATTTGAAAAGATTATTATTTGATTAATAAGGTAATTAGAAATCAATTATGATTATGATGAGATTGAACTGTTCCAACATATAATTTAAAATTAGTTCCAAATGATACAAATGATTGAAAAGAAATACAGGATGATAAATTTAAATCTATTGAAATTGATTGTTCTGATAAAGTTTATGAATGATTTTGAATTGATAATGTTAACGAATGATGTTCTCATACAAATATGCCTTTTTTAACAAGTGTAAAAGCTGTTGATTTTTTATTATGACAAAAAACAACTTCTATTTCTGAGAGGAAGCAATTGTTAAGTAATTTTTGATTGGCGACTTATTTAAGTTCATATTATAGGATTAAAGGTGAAGGATATCAAAATATTTATTTATGAATAAAGAATGATGCTTTATTATGAAATTGTTTTTTAGACGAATCTGAAGTTTCTGATACAGATTTTGATTCAGAATATTATGTTGATAATCAGACAAATATATCAAAAAGCAATTATATCAAATTAATTGATAAAGATAAAATTGAATCTGATTATATTTCACCAATAAGTTTTTCACTAAAAATATGAAGTGGAAATTGATTTATAGATAATACAAAAGAAATGGTTGATTCAATTTCAATGTATGATATTCAATCTCCAATTGATATAATGATTACGGATGATCAGTGAAGAAGAATATGAATTGATAGAGATACATGAATGATAATAAACGAAATTCCTTGAGCATGGACTAGTTGAAGATCTTGAGAAAGTTGAGAAAGAGAATTTTTTATGATTCCAACAAAAAAATGAGAAAATATAAATCATAAAATAGTAACAAATTCAACATGAGATGGTGAGTATCATATAGTTATGTCTAGTTTTGATTATAATTGAAATACTGTTAATTCATGAGTTACAATTGAGTGATATGCTAAGCTTTGATTTAATGAAACATACAATGTGGTTTCAACTACTTCTTGAAGTAGTTATAGTGAATTGAATAAGAATTTTCCACTTAATTTAGATGTTACAAAAAATATCAAAACATTTAAAGATAATTTAGATGTTAGGTATAATATATATTGATTATGAAGAGATAATGTTGTAAATATAAATTATAATTTATTTCTTAAAAATGTTTCATGACAGAAAGAATTAATATCTACTTCAAAAGAGGATATTGATTGAATTGTTAATGTTCCTATAAAAGAAAGTGGATTATATGAATTATCTTTAGAATTATTGGATATAAATAGTAATGTTTTAAAAACAGAAATTATACAAATAGAAAAAGAAAAACAAGTAAATAAACTTGCTTATACAGAAAAATTTTTAGATGTTAAATTTTATAAAAATTTAGATTTATTTTTTTATAGAGATTCATCTGGATGAGTTGATACAAATTTAAATTTAAAAATTTATGTTTATAATGATAAACAAGATATAAAAATAAATAGAAAAAATTGAAAGATAATTGATTTTTATTTAGATCAAGATTTGAAATATAAATCTCAAGATAGTGATAATATAGAAATCTTGGAAGTTAATTCAAATTATATAGTTTTTAAAGATTCTATAGAATGAGTAGAAAAAAAATATACTTACAATTTATTAACTAATAGAATTGAAAAACTTGATTTAATAAATTGAAAAAATATTGATTATTTTTTAATTAGTTATGATTTAGATTCAAAAATAA
>JAQUWS010000028.1 GCA_028692735.1 Candidatus Altimarinota bacterium | reverse complement strand
AAACGAGTATCTCTATTGATACGATAAATACACTTTTTAGCTTGTAGATGTGCTACATCTGGCTCAAAAAAAGATATATTTGCTATCAGGCTTGTGACAAAGCTTTCAAAATCTTTTTTTATGATTTCAAAGTCTTTTTTGTGTTCTTGAAACCATACACGATTATTGTTTTCTTTCAAGTTTTGCAAAAAGTTAAAGGTATTTTTGTTTATCATAATTGTTTTTTTCTAAATAATAAAATTTGATTTTAATATCAATTCTGATATAATGTATTTACTTTTGGGATTTACCCATCGATTCCTCCAGTATGGAGGATGATAATTTCTAGAGATTTAACAGAGATTTAAGTCTCTTTTTTATTTCTAAAAAATCTCTATTATCAAGTTCTCATAATTTCCTTTGAAATCTATTACTATTAATCATCTTTATCTGATGTAATAGTGCAGTATAACATATATCATGTAATGTATAAGAAACAAACCAACTTCCAATTTTTCTTTGAGTACTTAAAGGAATTGCAATACAAGAATCTGAGGATAATTTCTTTAAAACTAAAATAGGTCTTCTAAAATCATCTCATTTTCAACATGACTCTGTTTTTATATTTAATCACAAACTACACCGCCATATATCTCATTCTTTAAATAAGAGTTTTCTGAAATTACTTTCTATTTGTTTTTTCCTTTCGTTCCACTTATCAAAATCTTTTTCCATATCTAAAGTATATATTTTATACTCTTATTATATACGATGAATATTTTTTGCAAGTTATTTTTTATAAAACTCCTCTTACTTTTCACGATGTGTATCAAATGGGATTCTTAAGGGTGCAAATCGCCGTAAAACGACACTCTAAACATACTAGTTTCATCAGCGAAGATTTGCACCCCTTAAGTACTTTTGTTACTTTTTGTGTAAAAAGTAAGTCTGAATTGTTTTTTAAAATTGTTATTACTTTTTTAATGATTCTGAAACGAGTTCAGAATGACAGTATGTGAAAGTTTATTTGTGTTTTATGTTTAAGGGATTCTTCACTTACTCTCAGAATGACAATTTAGATACAAAATCCCCCTAGCCCCCTTTATCAAGGGGGAATGATACAAGGAAGATCCCGCATCAAGTGCGGGATGACAATTTATATATATTTACAACAAAAATTATTACTTAATATTTTACAAAAAAAGAACAATATGAGATAATAAAAACAATTAAATTATATATTGCTTATACTTTACTTATGAAAAATACTCCAGATTGATTTTTTGAATTTATGGATGCTATGAACGAAGATGTTCATACTTATTTAGAGTCGATAAGCGATAAAGAACTTGATGATTTAGTAAAAAAGCATTGATGACCATTGAAATTATTTGATTTTCTTTTGGAAAAAGCAATGTATGAAAAAAGAGTTGATTACTTAAAAGCTGAAATTTTAAAAAGTGTAAATCTTATACTAAGTAATGAAGTAGAAAACTATATAATTCACAAAAAAGCTGAAAGTATAGTTGAGCTTAATTGAGCTGCTTTCCAATGATTTAGAGATGATAGATTGTGAGAAAATATGGATAATGCATTGGCTATTTTTGAGATTTCATGAAAGATAGAATTACCATTTAGTGAAAATGAAAGACTTGATAGATTTATATATGAATTTAAAAAACCAGAAAATGAAATAGTTTGAGAATTTATGATGAGTATAGAACCACCTTATTTGAAATTACTTATGTATTATGCAAAGGTAAAAAGTTTTGAAGATATGAAAAAAATTATCAAAAAGTATGAAACAATTACTGATGACTTGGAAAATGAATATAGGAGATGAGAAAGATATCAAGAATTTATTCATCATTATCTTACTACAACTCATAGCTTTTCTGAATTTATGAGTTGAATTAGCACTGAAAAAACTGAGGAATTGATGAAAAGGTTTAAGATAAATTCTGTTGATTCTTATATAAAATTATTTTTGGAAAAATCTTATATGTATCCTATGCTTATCAATATAAATCTAAATGTATTTGATATGTTGATAACAAAATTTAATTTGGATACTGTTGAAAAGATAGCAAGTTTTTTTGAAAACAAAAATTGTAGAAAATTAGCTGATATAAATTTCAATAATTCTTCATGGAAAAATTTTACTAGTGTAGTTAATTTCCTTGATATAAAAAGTCCTGAAGAATTATCAAAGATTCTTGATGAAGAAGAATTAATAGGAATTATAACAAAATCTAATCCTTACAACTTTGAATTTTTACTTAATTTTTGTGATAAAAATCTAGAAAGTGTAGAGAAAATTTGTTCTATTGAGTTTATAGAGGAAAATATAGAAAACATAAATTTTGAATCACTTACTTATGTTTTTGATTCGCTTTGAATCTCTTGAATTGAGAGAAAAAATATCATTTTTGATATAATTTCAAAATCTTATGATAAAAATCTCTCTGATACTTTTTCTTTGTTTGCAAGAGCTTTAAGCAAAGATTTTGGTGATACAAATTTAAAGGACTTCTTTATATACAATTATACTTATTATGGCAATTATAAAGATATAATTGTATCTTTAACAAGATTATTAAATGATGAGTGAGATAATCTAAAGAAATGTGATTTTATGAGATTGAAAAAACTTATAAAATTTATGTGATGAGATATAACTACTTATCTTGCAAAAGAGATACTTACTTGTGAGAATCCCGAAGAATTGGTTTCAAGTTGGGATAAAACAACAAAGACATTTAAAGATTGAAAATTTGATGGTAAAAACAAACTTCATCAAAATTTAGAGTATAAAAGATTTAGAAAATTAACAAGTCATGAAAATATACAAAAATATGTGTGAAATAATTCTTCTATTGATAGTTATTTTGGGATATTTACAAGAGAAAGAAATGAAAAAGACTACTCAAAAAATATGAAGTTTGAAATAGAATGTGTTGCTTATGAGGCAAAACTTCTTAATGATTATATACTTGAAGTGAAAAAACAAGCTGATAGAATTTGAAAAAAAGTGCTTGTGATTCCTAATCTAAGTTATTGATATCTTCCTATATCCCCTATTTATGAAAGTCTAAAAGAGCAATGAATAGAGTTTATCGTTTGAGCGAAAGTTTGATCAACTGAAAGCCATAATAATCCAAGTGTAATTGATAGTAAATTATTAAAAAATTTTAGAGAAAAAATAATAAACGAACAACCTGTAATAATTATAGTTGATTGAACTAAACATATAGAAGCTAGAAACTGATGAGATGGAAAATCTGCTAGGTATCCTGATTCTTATCAATGATACCAAAACCAAGTAATTGCAATAAACGATAGTATAGTACTTGATTATCCTGAAGGTGAAAAACCTGATGAAAAGAAGTATTTTTGAAAAGATGAAGATAATATAGAAGATTTAAGAGAAAATGAAGTTTTTGATAGAACTGTCAAGATTTATAATAAACTTAATGATTGAAAGCCTAAAGAATTATATGATTTTGCTTTCTGGAATACAGCTTGAATGGATTTGATAATAAGACAAAATAGAGAGAAATCTGGGGTAATAAAACCTTATAATCCTGTTAAGATGAGATGACCAACTATGATATTTTGTAATGTATGAGTTTTGGATGATCAAATCCCTGAAGAAATAAAAAGTAAATATGAAAACACTAATCATTCTCCTGCATATTTTGATGATAGATGAATAGTTAGTTTTGAGTTTTCTTACAATGAATTTGGTATAGATTATACAAACAATTTAGAAAGTGAGTTAAAAAAAGTTTATTGAGGTAAATATGAGAAAAAAAGTATAGAAGATATATCTGTACTTATAGATTTCACAAGGAAGAATATGTGAAAATGAGTTTGAGAGGGGGAATGAGAAAGTTAAAAAATAAAATAAAAAAGAGTTATAATTTATGAAAAATCACAAACTATAACTCTTTTTTATTATTTTTAGTAAGTTATGTAAACAGATTTCTCCACTTCAGTCGAAATGACAATTTAGTGAAATATTACGATATCTGTCATTCCTGGCTTGACCTGGGAATCTCTAGCAAGGTAAAACTTATTTGTAGTACTTATGAAACTAAAATTACTTTTACAATATGTAAAATAAAAATGAAAAACAATTTAGACTTACTTTTTACACAAAAAGTAACAAAAGTGCTTAAGGGTTGCAAATCTTCGCAGATGAAACTAATAAGTCTAGAGAGTCGTTTTACGGCGAAGTTGCACCCTTAAGAATCCCTATTGATACACATCGTGAAAAGTATTATATTTTACTAAAAAACATTTAGAAATATTGGGGTCTTAGGGAGAGCAACTATAGTGAGTACTTCTAGAAAGCTCTAAACTTTACAAGCTGAAATTTGCTATTCCCTTCGGGTAGGCCATCCGTTTTAAAAGCTCTTATTCATCGCTTTTAAATTTTTACTTCGTAAAAAACCTCCTTCGATTACTTTGTAATCGACCCTAAATCTTTTGTAGATTTTATCCTCAACTTGATTGGGGATTTGGATTCAAAAGTAAGTCTAAATTGTTTTTTAAAATTGTTATTACTTTTTTATTGATTCTGAAACAAGTTCAGGATGACGAGGATAAGTTCAGGATGACGAGTACTGAAGAATAACAACATAGTGAAAAATAAAGAATATTCCAGACTTCTCGGGAATGACAAATTTTTTTTATGTATAATTAAGTCAAATGAAGATTTAAAACAATAATTACTTAATTTTCCTATAAATATGTAAATCATTTACAAAACAAAATCTTCTCCACCGAAACATATCTCAAAATTCTCATATATATAATCTTCATCATACTCTTTCACCTTCTCAAACATAATACTTTCAGTTAGTATTTTTATAAAATCTAGTATTTTTTATTGGATTTCATTCAAAATATTCACCTTGTTCATTTACATATCCCTTTCTTGATTTACATTCTATAAAAGTATCTTTTTTTCAAATCTTTCATAGATATACTATAGAATGAGATAATTTTCATACATCTAATGTTGTTATTATATCTCATTGATGTAAATCTTGTGATACTTCATCATTTAATTTTTGAATTCAAACTTTTTCAAATCAACATTTTTCTAAAAACTCATGATTTAATGGTCCCCATCAGTAATATGAAATTCATGCACTTGCAAATAATGCAAAACTATGACAATCTGAAAATTTTCATAAAGGTAATAATCAATAATCTTTTTTGTTTCATGCTATGTATTGTTCAGAATCGAGTAAATACATCAAATTCTTTGAAAAACATTCAGTTAATTCTACTATATTTTTTCATATCTTTGCTATATTTGGTCAATTATATTGATTTTTAGGACAAATTTGTATATTTGGTTTATCTCAAGTTGTTATTTCTTTTAATTTAAAAACAAATCACATAAAAAAAGCTAAAATAAATATTTTTTATAATATAAATACTTAATTTAACTTGTCAATATAAATTTTTTATCTTAGTTTTCCTATTACTATCTCATTTTTTTTCAATATTCATGAAGTTATTTCAAAGTTTTGGTTTGTTACTTCTATATAATTTTGAGTCCAACCTTTGAATTGTCAGTTTTTTACTGATTCTATGAGTACTTCAAATATTTTTCAGGTTTGAGATTTTATGAAATCATTTCTTATTTTATCTCAAAGAGTTATGAGTCTATCATATCTCTCTTTTTTTGTTTTTTCATCTATTTGATTTTCAAACTTTCAAGCTGGTACATCTTCTGCATATTTATGTGGAGAAAAAGTAAAAGCATGTAGTTTTGTGATGCCATAGTCTTTCACTAGATTATATGTATCTAAGAAATCCATTTCAGTTTCTCATGGAAATCATACAATCAAATCGGCTCATATACTTATATCAACATTGTCTTCCCTTTTTAAATCTCTAGTTTTTTGTAAGATATCTTTTAGGTTTTTAGCATCATAATGTCTGTTCATAGATTTCAAAATCTTGTCAGATCCTGATTGTAAAGAGTAATGTATATGAGGATAAATTCTTTTATTTTCAAATAATTTTAGTAACTTTTCATCTACAAATTCTGGTCAAAGTGAACTGATTCTAATCCTTTGGATTTTTGTTTCATTTAAAATAGCTTCTACTAGTTCAGATAATTTTGAGCCACTTAAATCGTTTGTGCTTTTTAGTCACCAAGCTCATAGGTTTATACCTGTCAAAACTACTTCTTTTCATCCTTGTTTTTCATAATCAAGTATATCTTTTATAATCACTTCTTTTTCTCTAAAATAATGTCTTCATCTTTTTTTTACAGTAAGGCAAAAACTACAGAAACTATCACATCCTGATTGGATGAGGATAAATTTTTTGGTGTAGATTGATTTATGTCATTCTGATTTACTAATATGTCATTCCGGACTTGATCCGGAATCAATAGAATTGTCTTGACCTTTTAATGATCCTGAAACAAGTTCAGGATGACGATCGTTTTCGTTTTTACTATTCGCATTCTCTCAGTATGACAAGATATTATTCACTATTCATTTTTCACAATTCACTAAATCAGGTTCCTCTGGCAATATCTCTATTTTATCTTTGTAAGGAGCTAATTCTTTGTATAATTCAAAGAAAGTTTCAAGAGTTTTTCATTTGTCTATTGATCAACATCAGCTTAGATAAACTTTCTCATCTTTTTCCAGTTTTTTAATTGTATCTATCACAAATTTAACCCATTTCTTTTTTGCTTTATCTGTTACAACACAAGACAAGACAAAAATACCTTTTTTTCAAGAGAAAAATCAGCTATTAAACCATTTATCAGCATAGTATTTATTTACTTTACATCAAAAAATCTTGTATTGCATAAATTATAATTTAGTTCTTAGTCTTTAGTAAAAGGTATTATATAGAAAAAATTAAATAAATAAAATTTACTTACTTTAAAACATTTAGGGGTAAAACAATGACAAATAATATTTTTAATCATACTGCAAACAAGTTTGCAGTATGATACTCTTTGTAAGTTTTGTTGATGTTTTATTTTTAGCGTTCAGGACTACATAGTTTTTGTCATTCCTGGCTTAGACCAGGAATCTCTAGCAAGGTGAAACAAAATAGTAAATATTATGATACAAAACTTGATTATGCCTTAATATAAATAAATAAGACTTGTGAATTGATAGATTCCTTGTCAAGCAAGGAATGACAATATAGTGAAATACAAGGAAGATTCCGGATCAAGTCCGGAATGACAAAAAATAAAACAAAAGAAATCCTTATTTCTAAGGATTTCTTTATTCTACATTCTATATTCTATATTCTAGATTCTAAGCACTGTATTCTGCATTCTATCTATTATATCTTTAATGGCATAATAATATGTCTAAATTCTCCTTGTTTATCTTTATCTTTCTCTTTTACTGGTCTTATAAAAACTGGAGATAATGCACTTTCAAAGCTTATTGCTATATGTGTTGAATCTATTACTCAGAGTACTTCAAGAAAATAAACTGAATTTATACCTATTATATTTTCTTCTCACTCTAAAGAAGCTGTTACTCTTACATCTCATTCTCAAATTTGAGATTCTCAAGTTTCAAGAGTCATAGTTTGAGAACTAAAACTTATTCTTATACTATAATTATTTTCTTTACTTATAAGATTAACTCTTTTTAGTGCTTGTATTAAGTCTACCCTATTTACTTCAACTCTTGTTGAATGAGTTGTTGGGAAAAAGTTAGTATAATCTGGAAATTTTCAATTAAGTAGTCTAGAATATATCTTTGTATTTCAAAAGAAAAATCAAATTTGATTATGTCATGATATAATCTTTATTTCTTCATTTTCTTTTATAATTGATTTTACTTCATATGCTGTTTTATTTGGAATTATTTGAGCAAAATCTATATCTGTAGGTTTTTCAATTTTTGTTTTATATTCTGATAATCTAAAACTATCAGTAGATGCAAATATTATTTCTCAATCTTTTATATTTACATAAAGTCAAGCTAATGTTGGTCTTATATTTCATTCTGCACTTGAAAAAATTGTTTTTTCTATAGATTCTTTTAGGATATTTCATTTTACAGAAATACTCATTTCTTCTTTTATTGTTGGAATAACTGGAAATTCTGTTGCTTCTATTCATTTAATTTTTGTTTTTCAGTTCTCAGTTTTGATTTGTAAATTATTTTGTCATAATAACTCAAGTTCTATTTCATCATCATCTATAAGAGATACTAAGCTTGTAAATAATTTACTTGGTATAGCAAAACTTCATTCTGAAAATATTTCAACATTTTCTTTTATAACATACTCTATAGCCATTTCTAAATTATTTGAAATCAATACTATATTTCAAAAATTTACTCTTAATAATATTGTTTCAAGAATTGGTGTTGTTGTTATATTTGCAACTGCATGGTTAACTATACTTAATCATTCTTTTAGAGTGCTTGCTTTAATTTTAAACTTCATAGATACTTTGATTTAAATTATAAATTTAATATTACATATATTTTATTATTTTTATTAGTTTTTCAACATTTTTAATTATTTTTTGTTAAAAACTATCAAAAAGTCAAGGTTATTTTTGGATTTTTTATAATTTCATATCTAATTAACTCCAAAAAATCTCTTAATTTTTCTCATTTTATAATAATTTTATAGTAATAATTATTGTTTTTTCTTATTCATTTTTCAGTCGCTATTAAATCTATTTCTTTTCATTCTTTAGATAATTCAAGTTTATTTTTTATTATATTACAGAAATCTTTAGCTTTTTGCTCATTTTTATCATAAATTTCTAGTATTACTAATTCCTTGTAAGGAGGATATGAAAAAAGTTTTCTTTCTTCAAGTGTTTTTGTAACGAAATCTTTATAATTATCCTCTGTAATACTTTTTATAGTTTCATTTCTAGATATAAATGTCTGAATTACAACTTCTTTATCTTCTCATTGTCTTCATCATCTTCATATTAATTGTTTTATATTATTGTATGTTATTTCTTCTATGTCATATTTTGGTATATTTATCTCTTGTTCTAGCAATATAACTCAAATTAACGCAATATTTTCAAAATCAAATCAAGTTGTAATCATTTTAGTTCATATTATTATATCTGCATCTTTTAGTCTTGTCAAAACTTGTTCTTTATCTATTTTTGTTCTTACACTATCTGTATCTAATCTAAAAATCTTGTTTTGTGGAAATTCCTTTCTCAAACTTTTTTCTATTTGTTCTGTTCATACTCATAATTTTTTTAGATTTGTTCACCCGCAATTTTCACAATTTAATCATAATTCTTTTTTATATCAACACATATGACAAACTAGTATTTCTGGATTTTTATGAACCGACATGGTTATATCACAATTTTTACATTTGTAGATATGTCAGCAATCTATACATGTAAATAAACTATATTCTCATCTACGATTTAAGTAAACAATAACTTTCTTATTATTACTTAATGTTTCTTTAATCTTAGTTATCAAAGTATTTGAAATGTAGTTATTAAGTTTACTTTTATCTTGTGATAAATTCACTATGTAGTACATAAAAAAATGTGGAAAATATAATTATTATTATTGATTTATTATAAGGAAATATAGCAATTAGTAAATATTAAAATAAAATTTGGATAATTACTTCTAATAAGTATAATTCTAGGTGGGTAAATTTAAAGATATTTTATATAAATATGAATGACTTTATTAATAATTTAAATTGAAAGATTCTTGTAAGTTCCTGTTTACTTGGGCTAAAAACTAGGTATGATTGAAAAACACAAAAAAGTTTAATAGATCTAATAAAAAAGAAAGATATATTGTTTTTTTGTCCTGAGCAATGATGATGATTAGCAACACCAAGAAAACCTGCAGAAATAGAAGTTTGAAAAACTGCAAAAGATGTAATTTTATGAAATTGAAAAATTATTAATAGTGCTTGAGAAGATGTAACAAAGGAATTTTTAAAATGAGCTTTTGAAACATTAAATATTTGTAAAATTTTTCTTGTAAAATATGCTATTTTAAAATCTAAAAGTCCTTCTTGTTGATATAAAAAAGTTTATGATTGAACTTTTAAATGAAATTTAATTGATTGAAATTGAATTACTACAGAATTATTGGAACAGAATTGAATTAAAATATTTACTGAAAATGATTTTTTTTAATTAATTAAAACATTTTTTAGAAAAAAGTAAAAAAACTTTTGCTAATTTTTTATTTTTATATAAAATTTGCTCACTTTAATATTTATAATTTCACCTAATTATGAAAAAAATAGAACTAAAAGCTGACCTTAGAGAAACAAGTGAAAAACTAAGTGATATAAGAAATAATAAACAAGTACCTTGAGTTTTATATTGACATAATCAAGAACCTATTACTTTAAAAATTAATAACTCTGACTTATTAGTTATATTAAATAAATATGGTAAAACTCATGTAATTTGATTAACAATTTGAAAGAAAAAAGTTTCAGCGATGATTCAAGAAATACAAAAAAATCCTGTTAACTGAAAATTTGTACATATTGATTTTTATGCTATTACTGAATGAGAAAAATTAACTGTAACTATCCCATTAAATTTTGTATGAGAAAGTGAAGCAAAGAAGTCTTGAGCTATGGTTGAGGAAGTATTGAAGGATATTGAAGTAAAATGTTTGAGTGAAGATTTAGTAGATAGTTTTGATGTTGATTTAAGTCTTTTAAAGGAAGTTGAAGATACAATAAGAGTTTCTGATTTATCACTTGATAATACTAAATATGATTTAATTACTAAGTCAGATGAAGTTGTTGTTCGTGCTGTAGCAACTGTTGATAATGTTGTTGATGAAGTTACTCCAGAAGTTACTGAAGAACCTAAATAATTCTAAAATTGGAAAAAAATGAAAGTAATACTTTTTTGAAAATGAACTGAGTATAATAAACTTAAAGAGTTAGTAAATAACTCTTTAGTTGATTTATGATTAAATGAATTCATAGAAATAGCTGAAGATAATTCAGAAGAACTAAAAAAAGAATTAGATATAAAAAAAGAACCTGCATTAATTATAGAAGAAGAATCAATTGAATTTAAGGATATGATTTTTGAATGAATTATTCCTGAAGAAGAAGAAATTAAATCTATGTTTGTAAGTATAATTTGAGGAGCTGAACAATCTTGTTCTCCATTAAAATGCTCTTCTTGATGTAGTAGTTGTTGATAAAATATCAACTTTATCTAAAATTATTCAAATAAAAAATACTATTTTTAAAAAATAGTATTTTTTATTTGAATAATTTATTACTCATTTACAGTAGTCGCACCAGTTTCTCAAGATAAAATAGTCTTTGGAGTTTTATTAATTATAAATGAATTAGTATGTAATAAATCTCATCATTTTCAATAATATTTAACTTCATATATATTTACTCAATCTTTCATATTTCAATTTGATTCATCAGCATGATACCTCCAAGTAGTTCAATTAAAACTACTAAGAGTATGTCAATTCACTATTACTTTTGATACTCAGGATGGGGTTTGTCATCTAATAGTAACAAATGTTTCAGATGTAGTATATGGACTTACTCAAGGGGCTGTAAATTTAAATTCAGATGTATCAATTGGATAATTTTTTATTCAGTACTCTCATGAGGTAGTTGATGTTGTTGTATTATTTGATGTAGTAGTATCTGTATTTTGTGTAATCGCTCAATTATAATACAATGTGTAAACAACTTTTCAAATAACAGTATCTCAAGAATCATATAATTTAAAAACTAAATCATTTTCTTTTTTTGTTAAAGTAATTGAGCCTAATGAAAAAGTTTTTGTATCAGGATCAACTTTAGCTTTTAATCAGTTACATCAAATAGAAGCAACAAAATCATTAAAATATTTTCAAGATATATTAACTTTACTTGATGATACAACGGCTTCATCACTTACTCAATCTAATTCAATTAAAGAATTTCAATCTCAAGACATAGATAAACTTCATGTTGAACCTGTAGATGTTTCTGTCTGACTTGCACCAAATGAATCTCAATTATTTTTTGTATACCATTCACTACTTTTAAAAAATTCATCAATATTATCTTTTGATAGCGTTAAATCCAGACTTTTATTTGAAGCATCTTGATTTGATATAGTTACTTTTTGTGCATTTCACAATAAAATCTTTTTTCATACCAAGTTTGAAACTTCTGCTGATCATGATATAACATAAATTGTACTTAATGCTTCATTTTGAGAAACAGAAACTGTACTTCATTCTGAAATTTTGATTTTAGCAAATGTAGTATTTACAGAAAATCATTTTTTTGCATTTATCCACAAATCTGATGAGATTAATTTTAGCACAGAGTTTTCATCTAACTCCATCTCTCACATTTTATTTAACTTCAGTGACCCTAATGATTCACTTTCTATTGAAGTTGTTCATTGTTTTACTATAAGTTCTTGATTTGGTAATAATTTTGTACTTCAACTTATTGCCTGTTTATCTCATTTTTCATTCATAATGTAAGCTTCAGTATCTCAATCATCAAGTGATACAGATAAACCTGCTGAAGAAGTAGTTTGATTTTGAGTTCATGAAGTATCATCAGTAGAATCTCATCATGAGAAAAATATACTTATAATTATAATAAGGATAACTACAATTCATCAAACTGGAATCATATAATCTTTTAGAGTTTTTTTAACTTTGTTTCTTCTGTTATTATATGTGTATCTACTATTATTCATAAAATAATATGATAAAAAATAAAATATAACTATTAAAAATAATAAGAAAAAAATCAAAAAAAACAAGTAAAAATACAAATATGTATTTTAGTAGATATTAATGAATACTTTTAATTAATTTAAAAAGTAACTTAAATAATTTTTCTTCAAATTTTGCAAATAATTGATTTTCTATAATAAATCAAGTTAATGAGTTATAATCTATAACTGCAACTTTATTTTTGTAAATTATTTTAGCAAAATTATCTTCAAATAGATCCATTTTTTTAGGGATAACAACCATTTCCCTTCTTACTTTTTGTATTTTTGTTTGTGATATTTTTTCACTTGTTATTACATATCTAGTTATTTTATTTTCTTCTATAAATTTAGAGTAAGTTGTAGGGTAATATTTTTGTCAAAATACATTTCTTGAACTGTATCTATAGTATGTATCTCATTTTCATAAAGTATTTATAACATCTTCAAATATATTTTTTATTCATTTTATTCAGTTATAAAACTTTATAAGAGGTTTATTATCATTTGATTCATAAACTTCTTCTAAATCTGGAAGTATGAAATTGAAATTATTTGATAAAGTATTAAAAAGTTTTGTAAGATTTTTTGGAGATTCAGCTTTAAATACATTTCTTTTTCACTTTATCACTTTTGAAATAAGTCAAGTTTCAACTAAATTTGGGATAAGTTTATATAATGCTGGTCTATTGATTCATGTTCTATCAGATATAGTAACTATATTTGACTCATGATTTTCTAGTAAATCTAAATATATCATTGACTCTTCTTTTGTTAATCCAATTTTTGACAATATTTCTATATATTTCATATTTTGTAAATTAATATTACACTTTTTATATATTTGTATATTACTTATTTTAAAACGATTATCAATATTTTTTTTATAACATTTTACATATTTATGTTAATTATTATTACATATTATTTATTATTATATTATAGGATTACATTTTTATTATTAATAAATATATTATGAATATAGATATGCATTTCCACTCAAATATATCTGATTGAAAAAATTCAACAGATGAACACATAAAAATTGCTAAAGAAAAACAAATAAGTTTTCTTGCTTTAACTGATCATGATAAAGTAGTTCCTACTTCTTTTAAAGAAGAATGTAAAAAAAATTGAATAGACACTTGTGATTCTGTTGAAATTTCAGCAAGAAATACTCAAATAAACAAAAGTTTACATTTAACATTGTATGCAGAAAAAATTTCAGATAAAACAAGAGGAATCCTTTCAAATACTATTGATAATAAGATTATTTTAATACAAAAACAAATAGAATTTTTAAATCAAAAATGATTTATAATAGATTATGATGATTTTTTGAAGTATAGTTTTAAAAAATGAAAAAAAGTTGATGCATTAAATAAATTTGATATTGCTAGATATGTGTACCTAAGTGAGCATAATAAAAATTTTATTAAATATCTAAATTCTTGAATAGAATTAAGTGTAAATGATTTTTACAAAAGATTTTTAAAAAGAGAATGAGATATGTATAGTGAGTATGGTTATGAAATTGAGGAGTATGAACCTGATTTAGAAATATGTAAACAAATAAAAAGTGAATGTAATTGAATACTTTCAATAGCTCATCCAAATGTCACTTTTAAATGATGAATACAAGAATTTTATACTAATTTACCACAATATATTATAGAGTGATGAATAAATGCAATTGAAATTAATTCTAAAGCAACGAGAGATTGGGTAGAAGCAATACTTAAAGCAAAAGATAAATATTGATTGTTTGTTACATTTTGAAGTGACAATCATAAGATATGAAATAGTGATGAAAGGCATTGAAATTTTTGAGAACAAAATCCAAATTTAGATAATAAACAAATTGAAGATTTTTCTAATGCTTATAAATGACATTTATTAGATTGAACAATTAATTTAAATTATAGAAGAAACTTCAAATTATGAGAGGCTATAGATTTTTGGGAAGATAGTTTTTCAATTGATTGATTACAAAATAATGATCTTTCTGAAGCTTTATATAAGACAATGAAAATTTCTTGAGAAAATATTTTATGATTTATAAACAAAGAAACTAATGAATATACTAGAACTAGGTATCCAAGAAAAAAACACTGAATTCTAACTATTGAAGAGATAAAAAAATCAACTGATATATTAAAAAAAATTGTAGAAGAAAAAAGAAGTTCATATATGAAAAATTTATTAAAAAGTGGAAAGCACTTAGATTATTGTTCTAAAATTTGAAATACTTTTATAAATAAAGCTAGGTTATGATTAGATAGATTAGTAAATGAAAAAAAACATAATTTTAGAGTGGTTTTATGATTACTTGAGTGATATGATATGATTTATAATATGCATTCTATAGAAGAGGTATTGTTAGAATTATGAGATGATTTCAGGATTCAACAATGAGAAATTCTTTCTTGATCTTATACAAAGCCAACAACTCAATCAATATATTATGAGCCAGCTGCTATAATTGAATGAGATATAAAAAATATAGAAAAAATTTATAATCTTGCTTTTAAGTTTCATCAAGAAAGATTTACAGTTGAAGATTATTCTCAAAAAAAAGCTTATACAGTTGAAACAGAATTTTGTAAAAATCCTGATTAATATTTTACATTATATAAAAAAGCATATAATTATTTTGTTTTATTTACTAACAAAAATTTATGCAAAAAAACAAAATTTTGTCTTTATTTGTTTTGTTTTTAGTTTCATTTAATTTACTAAGAGTAAATGCTGCAACTGAAACAACTATAAATATTTCTCCTGTTGTGCAAATCATATCATACTATGATATTTATTGAAAATATCCTATGATGATGTGATGGTGATCAGCATCTATAATAACAAAAGACTGAGTAATAATAAGTAATGATCATGTAGTTGATGATTGAAAATGAGCTTTGGCTTCTGCTTTTTCTATTTGTGTTACAAAAAAAACAAGTGATAAACCAGCTTGTGATTATACTGCCAGTTTAATTTCTCGTGATGATAAACTTGATATATCAATTTTGAGAATTGATCCAATTGATATTTATTGAAACAAAGTTGATTATACTAAATTTAAAACTATAGATATAGACTATGATTATGCCCCTAAAAATCAAGATGAAACAATTGCTATTTGATACCCTTGGGTTTGAGCTGATACAATAAGCGAAACAAAATGAATTGTGAGTTGAGTAAGCACTTATAATGGTTACAAATATATAAAAACTGATACTTTGATTGCTTGATGAAATAGTTGATGAGCATTTATTAGAAACTGAAAACTTATTTGAATTCCTACTTTTTGAATTTGATGATGAATTGATAGTTCTATGTGATATGCCCTTTCTATAAAAGAAGCATATGATTTTATAGAATCAAATAAAATTAAACAAGCTGTAAAGAATCCAATAACATCTATGATTGATTTCAATTCATATAGAAAGAATATTGAGGATATAAATTCTTCTTTGTCATTGAAGGATGATATTTTTGATATAAAGTTACTTCCTGATTACCAAGTTTCAAATTATATAAAAAATACTACTTTAAATATAGAATTGAAAAAACAAAAAGATACATGAGTAAATTATCTATGAATATATATTGAAAAAGTCCCAACTCTTGATACTGATAAAAAATTGTTTTATTATTTTGAAAAAAACTGATTTTATAGTAAAAGTTGGCAAAAACTTCTTAAGAAAAATATTTCTTGAATTGATTTTTATTATCCTGTTGATAAAACTGATTTATCTGCTTGAGATAGCAATTGGGGAAATAGTTATAAAGCATATATTAATAATTATTTGATAAGTATAGATTTAGAAGCCCCTTTATATGATGAAAAAAGAAACAAGGAAGTAAAAAAAGAAATTGATAGTGTTTTGAATTCTATAAAAATAAATACAAAAAACTTAACAAAAATCCAAACTTCTTTTTCTACTAATGAACCAAAAATAGATATTAATAATTATACTAAATCACTTCAAGATACTTGAAGATATAGGTTATATTTATGAGAAAACTTATATGAATATTTTGATATTTACCTAAATAAACTTCAAGAATATAACTGAAAATGAAAAACAGCAAAGGAGATTTATGATGTACAACTTAAGGATGTAGATATTTCAGAAAAATCTATGATAAATTTTAAATGACTTGATTGATTTATAAACTGTTCTTGATACTCAAGTATTAGTTCATATTACAACTATTACAATTATTATGATTCAGGCTATAAACAAGTGGATGAAAATTGAAATTCTATTGATATTAACAGTTGTGATATAGATATATTTTTCCCTTTAAACAAAGAATTAAATAGACAAAGTTATATCTCTATTTCTTTAAATACTTTAAAAAATAATAGAGAAAAAAATCTTGATAATGTTATAAGTTTTATTACTAATAATATAAATGTATACACTAATTTAAACAAAGTTTCTATAACAAACATTTTTAAAAATGTAACTTGATTAAAATTTAGTGATATAAACAAACAATCAACAGCTTATAAAAAATTTCTTTCTTTGCTTATAAGGTATAATATGATTGAAAATAAAGATAAGTTTGAGTGAAATACTCCAATAACATGGGGACAATATCTAGATATGTATGTAAAGTGGATTTATAATTATGATACTAATAATGACAATTGTAAAAATAATGATTATTTATGTAAGTTTAATAATTATAAAGTTGATATTAACTGAAAAAATGTTTCTCTAGATTCAATTTTTAAAGATTTATGAGTAGATAATTATGCTGACTATATAGATAGTTCTAAGATTAATGTGTTTACATATTCAAACAATGAATTTATTAATAACTTAATGAATTATTATAGTCAAGAATATATGTATGAGGATCAAAAAAATACTTTTGACAAAGTATTAAATTATAAACTTGCCTGAATTGATGATATTTGAAATTATACTTATAGTAATTTAGATAATTTTGAAAATAATATTGACGAGATGAAGTTTGTAAATTCAAAAACAAAAATTGATGATTTTTTTAACAAAATTTATTGAAATAAAAAGATTTTGTTATCTGATTTTTATAATGATTATTCCACATTGTTTTATACACAAAAAACACTTGTTTATTATCCTAACATAAAAATATTAAAACTTATTGATAAGACAAGTAATGATAAAATTTCTTTTTCATCAAAGGAAACAAAAAAAGAGATAGAATTTGATAACCTTGCAAAAAAGTATAACTGTTATGATAAAAAATCTTTTTTGGATTACACAAATTGTAATAAAGAATATGATAAAAAATATAGTGAATTAAAAACAAAATATAATGAAATTGATAATTCTTGAGAATATTATTTTTATCCATTATCAAAAGCTGATGCTATAAAAAATATCTTTTCTCAAGTTGATTTCTGACTTTTTGATAATGAATTAGCTAAAAAGAAAGATACTCAAGTTGAAGACAATTCTTGAGAAGAAGATGTAAGTGAATAATTATTTTTCTAATACAAAAAAAGTTAACTAAATTTAGTTAACTTTTTTTTGTTTAGTTTTTAAAACAACGGAT
>JAQUWS010000027.1 GCA_028692735.1 Candidatus Altimarinota bacterium | reverse complement strand
AATACTTTATTTCTTTTATCCTCATTGTAGCTTGTTGTAGCATTTAGTTTTTATTACATTTAATGTAAAAAATTTTAGTCTTTTATACTAGATTGTCAAAATATTGTATGTTTTTTGAGTTGACAAAAAAGGTATTGATTTTAATTTATATTTTACAAAAAATTGTAAAGATATTTTTAAACAATCTTAACTGATTTAGCTTTCTTAACTAAATCACTATACCTAAGCAATGCTTCTAGATTATTTCAATCTTCTTGCATTATTTTTTTTAATCTTCAAGACTCTATTTTAAACACATCAGAGTTAATTTTATTACACAATTTTTTTATATCATCTTTTATCTTATCTTCAGTAAAACTTACAAACTTATCTTCAAGTTCTAAAGATAATCATCTATAAAATTCTTTCTTTTCTAAAGTCAAGTTATCCAAAAATTTCTCATTATCTAAAGCTTCTTTTAAAACATTATCGACATAATCTACAAAGACCAGTTCTTTCTTTATATAATCTTTATAAGAAGCATCAATAAGAACATATGCTACTGCTAAATCTTGACTTGTGACTTGTATAAAATTATCTTCTTTAATATCTTCTCTTCTATTAGGTATTTTATTTAATTCAGTATAAATCAAATTTGTAGGTAAATCTAAAAGAATAGAAATTTCTTTTATATAAAAATCTTTTTCTATATTGTCACTATAACTTTTTAAAATATCCAATAAAACTTCTAAAACTTTCCTTTTATCTTCAAAACTATTTGCATCAAACTTACTTTTTTTAATAAGAAATCAAATAGGAGAAACTGCTTTATCTATAAACTGATTAAAATCAGCACCAGATTTCAATATTTCATCAGGATCTTTTCATCAATCCAAAACTATTATTTTTACTTCAAATCACTTATTTTTAAGTATTTCTAAACTTAATCTAGTTGCTTGTTCTCAGGCTTTATCATTATCAAAACAGAGATAAATTTTTTTTGTAATCCTTTTTAATATAGTTAAATGTTTTTCTGTTAAAGCAGTTCCACTTACTGCAACGGTATTTTTAAAACCATGTTGATGTAGACTTATAGTATCCATATATCATTCTGTAATTATTACAAAATCTTTTTTAGATATTTCTTGTCTAGCATCAAAAAAACCATATAAAATATTTGATTTATCATAAATTTTTGTAGCTGGAGAATTTATATACTTTGGTTCTCAAGATTTTATTATTCTTCAAGCAAAAGCAACCACATCTCATCTATGATTTTTTATAGGAAAAATAAGTCTTCATATAAACTTATCCTTTCTTCTTTGTAAATCCAAAAAAATCTGTGAATCACTTATAACTTGATCTTCATATCATTTTTCTTTTAAATAATTATACAAACTTACTCAATCATCACTATATCAAAGCGAAAACAAATTAATCATCTCTTCTGAAATTCACCTATCAAGTACATATTTTTTTATATCGCTATACTTTGATAAACTAGATTTATAATAGTTAAGTACATCTTTATATAAAGTATAAAGGTTTTTCTCTGTTTTAATCTGCTCTTGTGTCTTCTGATTTTCAAATCACTTAACTTTTACTCAGGTTAAATTTCACAAAATTTCAACAGCATCTTTAAATTCACAATTTTCTATATCCATTATAAACTTTATAGGTCATCATCATTTATGACACCCAAAACAATATGCAATCTGCTTAGCTTGACTCACGACAAAAGAAGGAGTTTTTTCACTATGCCCAGGAAACGGACAAAGACTTTTATAATTACCTCCAACTTTTTTTAATTTAGCATACTTAGAAACTAAATCAACGATATCAATACTATTTTCTAATTCATCAACAATTGACATATTTTTTTAATTGAATTTTAATACAATTTAATTTTACATAAAATCAGCTATTTTTCAATTAATTTTTAATAATAAAAAAGAGTCTAAAATCTTATAGTGTTTATACAAAAAAATATCATATAAAACTTAATACAAAATAACTCCAATAAATTTTATAATTTTAATAAATAAATTTAAATTATATAAGTAATAAAAAATACAAAAATTTAAAAAATTTTTGTATTTTTTATGCAGTCACCTACAATTTTTATTTAGATTTGATATTATTGCAATAAAGAATCTATATCAATAATATCACCATTAATACTCATATTTTCTAAAACTATTTCCTTTAAGGCTTGTAACATAGTATTTAATTTTGTTTTAACTAATTGTGTGTAAGTATTTGATGCATTTATAGTAACTAACAAATTATCAATTTTTCATATCACAATATTTAATTGTGCATCAGTCATAGCATTCAATCTACTTCAATATTTAACTTCAAATTGAGTTTTATACATTTCTTTTATTGAATTAGACTGATAATTATAATTTGTATTTGTACTAGTTTGTTGAGAATTAGAAGTATCTTTTTTACCTTTTCAAGTTACTTCTTTAAGTTTTTTAAAATATTCATCTCTTAATTCATTCTTAGCATTTTTATATTCATTACTACTCATTCTGTGTTTATATTCGTTTTTTAATTCCTTAAATTTCTTAATAAATTCTTTCTGAGTTTCTTGAACTGAATGATCATTATCATCATAATCTTCGTCCTCGTCCTCATCTTCATCAACATAATCATGTCAACCATTATCATTTCTTAAGACACTAGCTCTTACTAATCAAACATCTGTTCATCATTTTCAATCACTTATAGTATATGTAAAACTATCTTGTCCATAAAAACCAGTATTTGGCTTATAAGTTAAAGAAGTACTACTAAAAGTAACTAATCAATTTGCTCAATCTGTTTTTCATGTAATAGCTAAAGTATTTCAATCTGCATCAGTATCATTAACTCTTGGATCAAAAGTTTTCTGAGTATTCATATTCAATGTAATATTATCATCTATAGCAACAGGAATTCTATTTTCCGCGACTACAGTTACAGAAACATGTCAAGTATCAGTTAAATTTCAATCACTAACTACATAATCAAATCATATTACTCATACAAAATTCATGCTTGGAGTAAACATAACTCAAGTTCATCATGCTGTTATTACTCAAGATCAATTAAGTATTGTCCCTAAGGAACTAATAACTAAGTTATTTGAGTCAACATCAGTATCATTAGAAACTAAGTTTAATAATGTTGTTGTATTTTTTACTACAGTAAAAGAATTATCAACAGCAATTGGAGTATCATTTACAGGATTTACAATTACAATAACATGTCCTGTATCTGTTAAAGTTCAATCACTAACAACATAATCAAAACTTCAAGTTCAATTAAAATCACCAGTTGGAGTAAATATTACTCAAGTTCATCATGAAGTTATTAATCAACTTCAATTTGTTATATCAGATATAAATGAAACAACTAAACTTCACGAACCATTATTTATATCATTAGCTAATACATCTATATTAATTGATACTCATTCATTTGTTGTAACTACATCATCAACAGCATCAGGGGCTAAATATTCTGCTGAAACAGCAATTGTACCTATAAACATAAGTACTATAATCCCGACTATTTTTCTCATAATATAATAATTAAAAAATAATACAATTATAATATACTTATACTATGTATGAAATTTGTATGAAAATAGGAATTTAATACTAAAAGTTAACTTTAAAAAAGTATCATAAGATACTTTTTTATTCTATATTCTACATTCTAACAACTACATTCTGTATCCTTTTATCTATCCACATAAGTTCACATAAGATAAGCCATTATGTCTTTTATAGGTCTTATCTCAGAATAAGGGACAGTACTTCTTCAAGAAAACGATATATCTTTATCTGGATTTAAGTAATTTAACCGATTATAAATACAAAAAGTAGAGCCTCTATCTTCTCTAACTGATCACCTTCAAGCAAGTATACAATCAGTTAAACAGTTAATACATCAATTTGATTTTACTTCTCAAGCAACTACTTCATGGATATTTCAAGCAATTTTTGTTCTTCAAGGAAATCAAACTGTACTATCAAAAACCATATGTGTTGGTTTTTCTCACTTTTCACTTACAAACTTTTCAAACTCTTGCAAGAACTTCATAGCATTTCAAGCATTTCTAAATACTTTATTTATCTTCTTCATATCTCACTCATATTTTGTAAAGAAAAACTCTTTTATAGTATTATAATACTCTTGTTCTTCAACAGATAATTCATCCAAACTCTTTATTTCCTCTTGAAAAAATGCGTTATAAACAACTTTATATAAATAATCCCTAACTCTTTTTATTTCTGGAGATTCTCAAGTACTTTCTTTTTGTTCTAAAATAGATAATAATTCAGCATTAAAATCTTCAACTATTTTTTCAAAATTTCATTTAACTTCATCTACTCAAGCAAAAAACTTTTCATCTATCTCTGTATTTTCTCAAATATGATTTCATCAAATAAGTCTTTCTTTAAATTCATCTCATTCACCATTACATGCTTCTTGTGAAACAGCAGGTAAAGTTCAAATTTGCACTCAATCAAATCATGCATCAAAAGCTTCTCTTATATCTTTATTTGTAGATGTTCAAGCTGCTGCGTAAATTGGAGGGATTTTTTTTCCTGCTTTTTCAAATAATTCTCTAATCTTTTTTAATCATTCAAATTTATCTCACATTCTAATAATGTGACCTCAAGCTAAAGCTCATTCTTCAAATGTATAATAATCATAATCTAAATCTGAAAAAACTTGCTTTCTTCAAGAAGAAACAAGTAATCAAAATGCTGGTAATTCAACTTCTCTTCATTCTTTTTTTAAATCTTGTAAAAAACTTTTTAAAAATTTTTTAGGATTTACTTCTGGATTTCAAGCAGCAGTAGTTATATAATCCATTCAGCAAAGCATAGAAATTTTCAAGGCTGCAATATAAGAACTAGTCTTATACATACAATTTATTCAAACATTGTTACCCTTTTCATACAAATCAATAACTTCATGATAAATAGAAACTAAATCCATCATTCTTACTAATTTTTCTAGTCAAAGTTCTCAATTAAAACCAATATTTTTTTCTGATTCTCATAAATCATTACATACAAAAAAATGTTTTTTTATAAATTCATCCTCTAATCATAAACATTCTTTAAAAACTATATCAAAATCTTTTTTAACAATTTCCTTAAGTTCATTTACCCAAGTAAAATTCTCTGTAAACAATTCTGGATATTTTTTTTGATAATAGTAAAAACCTATTCCGATAGACGATAAATGTCATCAAAATCATAATTTATTCATTCATTCAACCAAACTTGCAGATGATACATTTGTTCACATTCATCAAGCTATTATTGATGGGATTTTTCTAGTACTTTTTGATCAATCTGTTTCAGTTATTTCTATTTCATTAACAGATTTATAATTATCTCAAAAAGCTTCTTTTTTATTTTTCTCACTAAAAAATTCGGGGTTATTATCAAACTCTTCTCAAGAAACAATTGTATCACAAAAATCCTCAATCTTTCAATTTGGATAAAGCCCTTTTTCTAATTCAATAGTATTTAATTTAATCTTACTAAAATCATTATTTTCCATACAAAAAATGAGTAATAAAATAGTTCTTATTATAATAAAAACTATTTTACGAAAGTCAAGAATATTAAAATCTTTATTAATAACTTTTTCTATACAAAAAAACTTGCATTTTAAAAAATTTATATATAATAACATTACTTAAATCGTAGACAGTAGGCATATATAAGACCTACCGAGATAAAGTGAAATTGATTTTTTAAAAATAAATTTAATTCTCTTTGTCAAAAACAAAGAGTTTTTTTTATTTAAATATAAAAATTATTATTACCCCATTAATTACTAAATTATATAACATGGCTGTATCTAAAAGTAAAAAAAATGAAATACTTGAAAATCTTAAAGTAAGTATAAAAGAAGCTAAATCAGTTGCATTTACTACAAATAATTGATTAACTGTAGAAGAAATTACTAAACTAAGAAAAAATCTTAGAGAAATAAACTCTACTTTCACTTTAGCTAAAAAAACTCTTATAAAAATAGCTTTTAAAGAAGTTTTTAATGTTGAAATTGAGGATTCTATCCTAGTTTGACAAATTGCTGTAGTTTGTTCAAATGACGATGCGGTTTGAGCAATGTGAAAAGTAAATGAATTTATGAAAGAATTCAAGAAAAATCCTAAAATTGAATGGGCTTGAGCTTTCTTTGAATGAGCTATAAAAGATGCTGAAGAAACTAAAGTTATTGCTTCTATACCTAGTAGAGAAGTATTACTTGGAAGACTTGTTTGAAGTATGATGTCTCCAGTTTCAGCACTTGCAAGATTTTTTGATGCTGCTACAAAAAAACTTACTGATGAATGACTTTCAAATTTAGGAAGTTCTACTCCTGCTAAAAAAGAAACACCTAAAGTAGAAGAAAAAGTTGAAGAAACTAAAACTGAAGAAGTTAAAGAAGAAGTAAAAACAGAAGAAGCACCAAAAGAAGAAGAAACTCCAACTGAAACAACTGAAGCATAATTGATAACTAAAACCAAACTTTTACCAAAACTAAAAGTTTGGAAACTAGCTATTAATTAGTTAGAAATTCCTTTAATTAAGTCATTTTGAAACAAGTTTTCAGAATCTAAAAATAACAAAGATCCTGTAAATTTGCTTCAGAATGACAGAAGGAAAACCTAAATAAATTTTTTAATTTTTAATTTATATAATATGGCTGAATTAAGTTGAAATTCAAAAAAAATTATGGATTTAGTTAAAGAACTATCTATAGTTGAACTAAATGATTTAGTTAAAGCAATGGAAGAAGAATTTGGAGTTAGTGCTGCTGCTCCAGTTATGGTTGCTGCGGCTGCTGGTGCTTGAGAAGCTGAAGAAAAATCAAGTTTTGATGTTGTATTAAAATCAGTTTGAGCTAATAAAATAGCTGTAATCAAAGTTATCAGAGAATTAACTGGACTTGGATTAATTGAAGCTAAAGCTATAGCTGACAACGGATGAGATATCAAAAAATGAGTTGCAAAAGCTGATGCTGAAGAAATGAAAGCAAAATTAGTTGAACAAGGAGCTGAAATAGAATTAAAATAATTCTAAAAAATAAAAAAAGTGAAAACGATTTGTTTTCACTTTTTTTTTATTTTAAAACATTTATAGCTTTTTCTAAAGCCTCAAAAAATCTATCTATATCCTCTTTATCATTATAAATATACAAACTCATTCTACAAGTATGAGAACAACTCTCACTTTGTAAAAATGGCTCAGCACAATGCTGTCATGCTCTTATACATATGTTATCCTCTGCAAGCATATCTGATAAATCTATACTATGAATTCAAGGAACTATAAAACTAAAAACACCTACTCTACTTCATTCTTCTAAACTTCATAAAATCCTTATATCATACTTATCTTTTATTTCAAGCCATTTTTTTACTGTATAAGAAACCAATTCTTTTTCTATTTTTTCTACTTCTTCATATCATCAAATACTCTCAACATATTCCAGTGCTTTCAACAAAGACAAAGCTCAAGTTATATTTGGAGTTCAAAGTTCAAACTTATCAGGTAAAGAAGTATTTTCTTTATACTCAAACTTTTTTACCCAAGCAATAGCTCATCATCAAGAAAAAACAGGTTTTAATTTATCAAGAATTTCTTTTTTAGCCCACCATACCCCCAATCAACTATCTGCCATAATCTTATGTGCAGTAAAAAAAATCATATCACAATTCAATTTTTTTACATCAACCTTAAAATGAGGAAAACTTTGACTAGCATCTATAATAAAAAGTGGAAAACTAAATTGTCATTCCCTTGAAGAAGGGAATCTTCCTTGTATTTTACTAGGTTGTCATTCTGAACTTGTTTCAGAATCTTTTATACTATGTTTTGAGTAGTTTCATTGCATTATAGATCCTGAAATAAATTCAGGATGACGGTTTTGTAAGTTTTCATCTTTTTTATTCCTAAATTCTTCTATTATCCTCCCAACTTCCTCTAAATCAAAAATTTGTCATGTTACATTTGAAACTTGTGTAATTGAAACAACTTTTACTTTATCATCCAATTTAGCTTTTAAATCTTCTAAATCAAGATTATAATCCTTATCAACATTTATATATTCAAGCTCAATTCAAATTTCATCTATCAAAATCAACCAAGGAACTATATTTGCATGATGTTCTACTATACTTACAAGTACTTTATCCCCTTTTTTTAAAATTTCTGATTTTCTTAAACTTCAAGCAATAAAATTTAAAGCATAATTAGAATTATAAGTATACACTACTTCTCTCCAATAATCAGCATTTATAAATGAAGCAACTTTCTTTTTACTATTTTCATACACATTTTCTGATCTTTCTGACAACACATATGATCACCTATGTATATTACTATAATCATTTTCTAAAAAATCTTTTATTCAATCTATCACAAAAGCAGGTTTCTGACTTGAAGCAGTACTATCAAGAAAAACAAGTCAAGGATTATTTTTAAATATTGGGAAATCTTTTTTTAAACTCATCTTTTTAAAATATTAAAAATTTAAACTAAACATATACTACCGCTTAAATATTTAAAGTCAAAAAATCATCATAAGTTTTATCATAAAGTTTCTTATCAAGCATCTTTAAACAACTAAAATTTTTCACAAAAAAACTCTTTATCATAAGTGTAATTGCAGTATTTTCATCAATTCATCTTGATTTTAAATAAAATAAATAATCATCATTAATTCTTTCAACATTACAAGAATGACTTGCTTTTACAGAAAAACTTTTTACAAATAGTTTTGGTAATCATCTTACTTCTCATTTATCTCAAATAAATATATTTTTTTGTTTTAAATCTGCATCAACTCAAATACATCACTTTTCTATCTCTATTGAAGAATCAATTGATACTTTTTTATCTTTTACTATAGAAATTATATCAACAAAACTCTTACTATTATTTGAATTAATTATTGACTTGATTGATGATTTTAAATCACTAGAACTACAAAAAAACATCTGCTTAATTTTTAAATAAGAATTTTCTCAATCTTGTCTAAACTTAAGTAAATCGCTTGAACCTCTTGTAAAAAATCAAAAAAAATCAAGCCTTGAGTTTTTTCATAAAACAAACTCAAAACTTTTTGAAGTATCAGCAATAAATAAAGAAGCATAAACTCAATTACTTATCTCTATAATCTGTGAAGATGTATCATCAATAACATAAAATCAATTATTTCCTATTTTCATAAAACACGATTAAACTTAAATAAATTTTTTTAATAAAAGAAAAATATACAATAAACCTAAAACTATAAAATTAACTTGTTTCTGTCATCTCGAGCATAGTCGAGAGATCTGTAAAAGAATAAAAAAATGCTTTAATTATAATTATAGTATATGCAAAGTACAGATTTCTCCACTTCGGTCAAAATGACAAAGGATATTTATCCACTTATTCAGTACCTAAAACCCCCCTTCAAACTCCACACTTATAAGCACATTCATCTCACTAGCATATTCAAGTGGTAATTCTTTTAGTATAGGACTTAAAAAACCATTTACGATCAAAGCATTTGCTTCTTTTTCAGAAATCCCTCTAGACATAAGATAAAACAAATAATCTTCATTTATCTTTCAAGCTGTTGCCTCATGAGCAACTGTCGACATAGAATTGGCAACTTTTATATAAGGAATAGCATTATTAACAGATAATCCATCAATTATAAGTCAATCACAATCTATCTTAGACACACTTCAAATTGCAGTCTTTTTTATATCGACTAGACCTCTATAAGTACTTATTCAACCATCTTTACTTATAGATTTTGAAATTATATTTGATGTAGTATTTTTTCAAATATGTATAACTTTAGCTCAAGTATCTTGATTTTGTCACTTATGAGCTAATGCAACTCAAAGATGATCTGCTTTTGAATTATCTCACTTAAGTACACTACATGGATAAAGCATAGTCGTATTTGATCACATATTTCATCAAACCCATTCTATTTTTCACTCTTTTTCAACTATAGCCCTTTTTGTATTTAGATTATAAGTATCAATACTCCAATTTTCAACTGAACTATATCTCATAAAAGCTCTTTCTCAAACAAATATCTCAACTCATCAAGCATGTAGAGAGCTCATATCATATTTTGGAGCACTACAACCTTCTATATAGTGAGCAGCAGAATCAGCTTCAAGTATTATTATAGTATGCTCAAACTGTCAACCAGATTTTACATTCATCCTAAAATAAGATTGTAAAGGTTCCTCTATCTTTACTCATTTTGGGATATATAAGAAAGTTCATCAACTCCAAACAGCATAATGAAGACTAGCAAATTTATGATCAGAAAGTGAAATAGATTTTGAAAAATATTTTTTTATTATATCTTCATACATAGGATTTTGCAAAGCTACTGACATATCATCAAATATAACTCATTTTTCTTTTAAATCTTGTCTTAAATTATGATAAACTACCTCACTATCATACTGAGCTCAAACTCAAGAAAGATACTTTTTTTCAGCTTCAGGAATTCAGAGTCTATCGAAAGTATTTTTTATATTTTCAGGTACTTCTTCCCAAGTTTTATTAGCTCATGCTCATTCAGGTTTAGCAAAATAATACAAACTATCCAAATCAAGATTACTTAAATCTGGTCACCAAGTTGGCAAAGCTTTCTTAAAAAACAAATCTAAAGCCTTAAGTCTAAGGTCAAGCATCCACTTAGGTTCTTTATTATAATTAGAAATTTGCCTAACAACAGCCTCGTTTACTCACGAAACTAAATCATTTTTATATTTTATTTCATCGCTATAATTCCACACTTCTGACATAATTCTTTTAAATTAATATTATTCTCAAAATCATTTTTCTTTTATTTCATTCAAAAGCTCCACTCATCAAACCTTATCAATAACTCAATTTTTCATCACATAAACATAATCAAACTCCAAATAATTTATAATCTTAAAATTATGAGTAATCATAATTATAGAGTTATTTTCATTATCAAGTTTTTTTATAAGATCAGAAACTACTTTAAAAGCATCTAGATCAAGACCAGAATCAATTTCATCAAAAATCATATATTTAGGTTCCAAAAGTCTTGCTTGAAGAATTTCTATCTTTCTTTTTTCTCAACCAGAAAAACCTACATTTAAATCCCTTGATAAAAAATCATCACTTATATTTAACTCTTCTAAAAACTTCCTAATAAACCTCTTAAAAACAAAAGGAGATAAAGCTGAAACAGATGGATTTTTTACCTTCAGCATATTATTATAAATTATCCTAAGATACTCTGACAAATTAATTCAAGGTATTTCCAAAACATTTTGAAAAGATAAAAAAAGTCATTCTAATGCTCTTTTATCAGGAGTTAGTTCAAGCAACTGTTTTGAAGCAATCTCTACTTCTCAAGACACATATTCATACTTAGGATTTCACATCAAAAAATTAGCTAAACTTGACTTTCAACTACCATTTTTTCATATAAGCAAATAATTTTTTCAAACTTCAAATTGAAAATTTACTCACTTAAGTATCTCTTTTTCTCATACATTTACTACTAAATCCTTTATTCTTAACACTTTCTTAATATAAAAATCTAAAATAATAATAATTATTATTTTAATAAAAAATATAAAAAATCAACATCTTTTTAATAAAGTTAAGAAAATGTTAAAAAGACATTTTTTTGGTGTATTTTAAAGCTAAAAATATTTTACAAAAATTGTCTAGTCTTTTTTTTACTTTATTTTGACAAAAGAAAAAAAAAGAATAAAACTATATTAATAAATAGTTATTTATAGAGACAAATTTTTATTTATTAACATTTTTTTAACAAAAATACCTAAAAATGGAATGAATACATATACCAGTACTTCTAAATGAATTAGTATCTTCTATTAAAATAGACAAAAACAAACAAAATATAATTGTTGATTGTACTTTATGATTAGGATGACATGCTAAAGAAATAATAAATAAAATGCATAAAAATGACATATTTATTGGGTTTGATGCTGATATCAGAAACTTGAAATTAGCAACAAAAAACTTAGAAAATATAAATAATGATGTAAAAAAAATATTTATAAATTCTAATTATGTAAATCTAAAAGAAGAATTAAATAAAATAAAAATAAATAACATAACTTGAATTTACTATGATTTGTGAATTTCAAGTTTACATGTAGATGAAGCAGATAGGTGATTTAGTTTCAAATATGATTGACCACTAGATATGAGATTTGATACAAATTCCTGATTACCGGCATCCAATATAGTCAATACATACAATGAAATAGAACTTACAAAAATTTTTTCAGAATACTGAGAAGAACCTGCAAGTAAAAAAATAGCAAAGAAGATAATTGAAAAAAGAAAATCATGATTTAAATTTACAAAAACAAAAGATTTAGCAGATTTAATTGATGAAATAACAAAATTCCCAAAAACAAAAGCTAGAATTTTCCAAAGTTTAAGAATAGAAACAAACAAGGAAATAGAAAACCTTAAAATATCTTTAAAAGATGCAATAAATTTACTTGAAACTTGATGAAGCATATTTATAATAAGCTTCCATTCCCTTGAAGACAGAGTTGTAAAAAATATTTTCAGAGAAGAAACAAAAGATTGTCTATGTAAAGACTTAATTTGCACTTGTAAACATAAAAAAAACCTAGAAATACAAACAAAAAAACCAATAATCCCAACTCTTGAAGAAGAAAAAATAAACAAAAGATCCAGAAGTGCTAAAGCAAGATATGCTATAAAAATTTAATTTATTTAATATTAACCTTTAAAACAATGTACCCTAAAGTTGTATTAAGTGAAGATAAAACTCCATTTGTATCAAAAAGATGGAAAGAAAAACAAAGTATAAAATTTGATATAAGTTTTACTTATGTTATCATGATAGTTTTCATTCTTGTGTTATTTATCTATTACATCTGGATTATAAATGTAAACGCAACTAAATGATTTAATATAAGAGATTTAGAAGCAGAAAAGAAAAGTCTAATGATGGAGAAAGAACAATTAGATGTAAAAATAGCTAATCTAGAAAGTCTTGATAATATAAAAGAAGAAGATATGCAAAATATGGAAAAAGTTGAAAACCCAGATTATCTTGTTATAAAAGACTGAGTAAATTATGCATATAACAAATAAACATAAATATAAAAAAAGAGCTTTGTTTTAAAAAACAAAGCTCTTTTTTTATATGTTTTTTGCAGCTTGCTCTAACATAGCATTTCTTGTTTTTATATTTCAAACAAATTTTTCTCAAAATTCTTCTTTTTTATTTGATGCAAGTTGTTCTTTTATAGATCAACCATTTATAGAAGCTAATATCATATCCAAAGAAGCAAGTAAACCATCAACATCTTTTTCTCAAGATTCTTTAAATTTAGCTACTATCTCTTTCAATTTATTATCATATTCAGAAACAATAGCTTCAACATTTTTATCTCATTTATCTCAAACTCAAAAATATCATCAAGAAATTCAAGCGTCTTTTTTTGCTTTTGAATTTAACTCCTCAGTTATTTTACTAAACCTTGAACTAATATCAGTCATTTTAGATAAAGCATTAATAGAATTCATATCATCCATAAGATTTTTATTTGCAACAACCTTATCTAATCAAACTTTACTATCAACTCCTAAATATTCTGCCATAATATAAAAATTAAATTATAAATCATTAAATAATTCTTCTAAATTTTTTGTTTCATTATATCTATCAAGCTTTTCCATAAATATATTACCTTCTTTTGTAATATTTTGATACAACAAATTTGAACTTGCAGACAAAGTATTCACAGTCTGAACTAAAGATTTTATAATAGAATCTAAACTAGCATCATCATCTATCAAATCAACCATTTCAGAAATCCTTCTTAAATGATCAACTTGATCAACTCTTATAAAACTAGAGTCTTCAAATTTCAAATCAATTAAAAAATCTATCATCTTATGAATTACTTGTTTTTTCTTATGCATAAAAAAGTTTTATAGTTATTATATATATTAAAACATACTTTACTATTTTTATCAAATTTTGAGTATATTTTACAACTTTTTTATTTATAAGATTTTTTCATAACAAATTCACTTACAGCACTTGAATTATTTTGAGAATAACATGAATAATTCTTATAATAATTAAAATAAAAATTTAAAACTTTATTTGCAGAATTATATTTTATATAATAATCTTTTATTGGAGAATAAAAAATATTATCTATATTTTTATTATCAGTTGAAATTGAAAAATTAAAATAATTTAAATTCTTTGAAGATATACTACTTCAATTTTTATCTATTTCATATGACTTTCTAGTTAAAAAATCATTGAAAATCAAATTATTTCAATTAGGATAAATTCCTGTAGGATACCCAAGTCATCAAGTTAATACAGTCATTATATTATCATCTTTTGTAAATATATTATTATCAGAACTAACAAAATAAGGAAAATAATGAAAAGATTTTTCTACACTTCATGAATTTAAAGATAATTTTAAGTAATAAGTTCAATTATTTGTGAAATTAGCCACAGGTCAAATACTTGAAATGCCAACTTGATAATTTCAAAAAAATGTTTTCTTTTTTGGTACTGACAAAACTCAAGTTCAAACTCAAGAACAATAGACAGGAATTCAAGAAGTTCATATAACATATGCTCAAGAAACAACACAATTTCAATCACTAACTTCAAGTCATGTATAGTCAACAAAATAATAAATTAAATTATTATTTTGTCTTTCTAAAAAATCCTGTCATGCTACATTTGGAGAAAACGATACACTTCAAGTTTGTGTTGGAGAAAACAAATTTGGATTAGACAATCAAGAACCATACATAAAAGTAAACTTCACATTATCAACATTAGTTACAAAAACATCTTCTGAAAAACTTAAATTAATATTATCCTTAAAGCTTCCACTTGAACTATAAGCTAAAATCTGTTTTTTCCCACTATTAGCAATATATAAAGTTTTCAAAGAATCATCGTAATAAATTCATGTAGGTTCTTTTATTCAATCATCTCTTCATAATAACTTATAGACTTTATTATCACTTAAATCCATATATATAATCCTATCATTTAATGTATCACTAATAAACAAATATCAAGTTCATCAGATAGTTGAATAAGAAAGTCATGTTGGAGAATTTAAAAACACTCAAGTTCAATTTAAACCATCATAAAACTCATCTCAAAACATTCATTTTCATACAACCATAGTCATTGTAGAAGAAATATTAGTTTTATCAAAACGATAAACACTATGATTTAATGTATCAGATACATAAGTTATATTTCAATTTCAAAAAGCTACATCAGTTGGTCAAACTAAAATTCAAGTTGCATTGTTAATAGATCAAGCAAACATATTTGTTTTTATTAAACCATTATCAAAACTACTTCAAGCAAACAAATCCCCTGAAAATCATTCAAAAGGAACAAAATTTTTTAAATAAACATGATTTGTTATTTCACTATCACTTCAACTTTGACAATACAATTTATCAAAATTTCATTGTCATACATATAAAAAGCCTCATTTATCAAAATCTTTAAATATTTTCACCAATACTCATGAATTCAAATTAACAGGTAAAAATGAATTATCAATATAAGAAAAACTCTCATATACATCATTAGTAAACTGCTTTATCTGCAAATAATTGCCAAAAATAGTATTTTGACTAGTTATATTTTTAATTCAATTTTGAACAAATATAGAAACAGAAAACATCAAAATCATTGAGATAGTTATAGATACAACTAACTCAACAAATGAAAATCCATATTTTCAAATTAGATTAAAATTGAAGTTTTTCATTATCAAAAAATTAATTATTTAGATTTATTTTTCTTTATAAACTCAAACAAATTTTCTTTAAATTTATCTACACCAAAATTAGCACTATGGGCCCTAATTTTTTTACAATCAAAAATCATTTTTTCAAATTCTTTAATTGATTTATTTAAACTATCAATAGTTTGTTCATCAAAAAAAACTCAAGTGACTCAATCTAAAACAGTCTCTAACGCTCATCATTTTCTATAAGCTATAACAGGAGTTCAAGAAGCCTGTGCTTCAATAGGTACAAGTCAAAAATCCTCCTCTGGAGGAAACAAAAAAGCCTTTGCTTTACTATAAAGTTCATATAACTCATGCCTTGGCACATTTAACATCCAAATTATATTATCTTTTGATTTAGACTTCAACTCTCTATACAATTTATTGTTAGTATTTGTAACAAGTATAAGCTTTTTTCAATTTTCATTGAAAGCATCAACCAATAAATCAAATTTTTTATAAGGAATACATCTTCATACATAAAGATAATAATCCTGTTTTTCTTCACTAAATCTAAATTTTGATAAATCAATTCAAGGATAAATTACACTAGCATCTCTTTTATAATATTTTCTAATTCTTCAAGCAGTATTCTCACTATTTGCTATAAAAAAATCAGGTCTTTTTGAAGCTATAAAATCCCAAATTCTAAGTTTTTGCACTATTCTAGGCATAAGAAACTTTCATATAGGATTCAAAATTCAAAATTCCATCATATTTATATATTCATGATAATGACTCCAAAAATAACGAGTTGGAGTATGACAATAACAAATATGTAAAGTTTCAGGTTTTGTTATAACTCATTTAGCCTCAGCAGTAGAACTTGAAATTACCAAATCATATGAACTTAAATCAAACATTTCGAAAGCTAAAGGTCTCAAAATCAATGCTAATTTATGTGATTTATTTAAAAAAGGAATTTTTTGTATAAATGATTTTTTTATATTTCTTCATTTAAAAATCTCATTTTTCTCTTGATAAAAAACTGAAGTAAATATATCAGCTTCAGGAAACATTTCAAGCAAATGAGATAAAACAAGCTCCGCTCATCAAAAATCTTTTATCCAATCACAAACAATAGCAACTCTCATAAAAAAAATTAAAAATTATTCTAAAAATAGTTTAACTAAATTTTCAATGAAAGCAATAAAAATAGATTTATATATTATTTTTACTAAAATAATATATATCATAATTTTCTTAATACTAATAATTATTTTGAAATTCTCATCCATCAATCTGAACACCATATAATATCAAACAGTCATTCCAGACTTGATTCGAAATCTTCCTTGTATTGTTCTATATTGTAAACAAACATACTCATATTATTCTATTACTCAAAAATACCAATCATCCTAAACTCCTAAATCCGTCATACTACACCCTAAATCCGTCATACTACACCCTAAATCCGTCATACTACACCCTAAATCCGTCATCCTGAACTTGTTTCAGGATCTTTAATGCATACACTAATACAAAATCTTAATTAATTTTCTTTTTAAAAAATGTTATAAAACCATTAAGAAGTAAATTCCTAATTATTATAAATCAAAAAAGTCTTAGATTTCTCTAAAACTTTTCTACTATTTAATACTAATTATTAACTATTCACTAAAAAGGAATATCCTCTATATTTATTTCTTCTTCCTTTTTAGGTGCAGTTTTTTTAATAGCTGGAGTTTGATTTTCAGAAGAATAATCTGAATCTCAAGAAGAAGGAGTACTTGTATTTGAATCAAGCATAATCATATTATCTCCAATTATTTCAGTTTTATATCTTTTACTTCCATCTTGAGCTTCCCAAGCTCTAGTTTGTAATCTTCATTCTATAAAAACTCTTCTTCATTTTTGTAGATATTGGCTAGCTATTTCAGCTAATTTTCACCATAAAACTACATTATGAAACTCAGCTTGTTCTTGTTTCATACCACTTCAATCTACCCAAGTTCTGTTTGTTGCAACTGAAAAACTCGTTACATTTTGTCAATTCGGAGTAGTTCTCAATTCTATATCACTAGTAAGCCTTCAAATTATTTGAGATTTATTTAAATCCATAATAAAAAAAATTAGAAAATAGAAAATACAAAAAAATCAAAAACACATTTTTAATTTTTCTTCAAGTTTATTATACAAAATCATAAAAAAAATCAAATAAAAATAAAAATGATCCATATGCTTAAATTATATATGAAAATATCTTGATTTTTCTAAATTTTTTATATAATATATATCCGTGAGCTTCTACACAATTATTTTATTATACTTATTTTTGTATTTTTCCCGAAATACAAGACTAAAAATTAAGTATAATAAAATACACCAACTAATAAGAAATTATTAATTACTATTATTTCAATAAAAAGTAAAATATGGCAAAGAAAATAAAAGCATATATTAAATTGCAAATCAAATGAGGACAAGCTACTCCAGCTCCTCCGGTTGGTCCTGCTCTATGACAACACTGAGTACCAATTCCTCAATTTACTGCACAATTCAATGATAGAACAAAAGATAAAATGTGAGTAATATTACCAGTTATTATATCTGTTTATGAGGATAAAAGTTTTGATTTTATAGTAAAAGAACCACCTGCATGAGTTTTAGTTAAATCTAAATTAGGTTTAGCTAGTTGATCTAAAGTGCCTCAAAAAGATAAAGTTTGACACCTAAGTTTTGATCAATTAAAAGAAATAGCAGAACAAAAAATGGTTGACTTAAATGCAAAAGACCTAGCTTGAGCTATGAAAATCATAGACGGTACAGCTAGAGCTACATGAGTTACTACTGACATACACGGTATGAGTAAAGCTGATGTTGCTGCAAAACTTAAATAATTATAAATAAGGATGCCATACTTGTGTTTATCACAAAGATTTCATCCTTATTTTTTGCTCTCATCGTCTAGTGGCTAGGACGGGACCCTCTCAAGGTCCAGACAGGGGTTCAATTCCCCTTGAGAGTACCAA
>JAQUWS010000026.1 GCA_028692735.1 Candidatus Altimarinota bacterium | reverse complement strand
AACAAAGTATTTGTTACTATTGATGATGTAAAGAATACAATAAAAGGTACAAATGGTACAAGTGCAGATGTAGTAGATTTTGATAACTCATTTAAACCTGTTGTTTATGTAAATAGTTTTGATGAAAGATTTATACTAAGAAAAACCACAGATTGAAGATATGTGCTATACACAGAAAACTGAACAAAACTAAACTGATATTTTAACAAACAATATGATGTATTAAAATACTTACAAAAAATATTCTGAAAAACTGCTTTTACAAAAGTATCAACAATATAACAAAAAAACAACTATTCGTTAGAATAGTTGTTTTTTTGTTAATTTTTAAAACATCTAACTGGAAAACCATATGCAGGAGTCCAATTAAATGATTTAGGATAGATTCAATTAGAATCAATAAATAGTGCATATAAATTTGAATCACCTCATCAGTTTGGGCTAGATGACCAATATTCAGCATAAACTCATCAATCTTCAAAAACTCATGTTCTCCAATCACGAGATCCTGCTAAAGGTATTTTTAAGTTATTAATCATTGTAGCTTTTGTAAATCATCAAACAGTAACTAATCAAGCCCAATCATTACTTGTTGGAACATGATATCATGTTGCACATGGTCATTTTCTAGATAAATTTGTATTTGTTACTGCCCCCCAATTATTTTCAATATCAGTATTTGACCATGAATAAGGATACGTTAAAGTAGATTTCCAAACAAATCAGTAAGTATCAGTACTAGCATTTAATCAAATTGTTCATGCTATGGTTTGTGTTTGTTGTGATGAATCTCCATATACAAATCATTTATTTCTTCACCATTGAAAGTATTTTCAATATGAAGTTGATGTTGTTCATGCGGTTGATGATCATATGTTACAAGCAGAAATAGTATATCATATTCAATTTCAAGCACACACAATTATATCTTTTGTATTACATCAAGAATATGTTGTTGTAGCTGTAAGAAGTTGCCCTATACTTGTACAGCTAGTAATAGTATATCATTGTGTCCGTTGAGCATAAAGGTATGAATTACTTGTGATATCCCAAACATGAGCACTTGATTTATCAGCATTATAATATTTAGTTCATCAACTTGAAGCAGAATAATATCAGTTAAAAACGTATCAGTCATTTGTAGGTTCTAATGCTAATGTTGGCATATCAAGTCAGTAAATTGCCATTACTCATGTACTTCATAAAGTTCATCAGTTAGCGTTAAGTGTAACATTATATACTCTTTGCCACTGAGCATACAAAGTTGTGTTATTGGATATATTCCAAGAATTAGCACTAGATTTGTCTGCATTATAATACTTTGTTCATCAACTAGTTGCAGAGTAGTATCAATTAAATACATATCAAACATATGTTGGAGCAGTAGCTAAGCTAGGCATAGCAGATCAATAAGTAGCAACTACACTAGTTGTTCACAAAGTTCATCAGTTAGCATTAAAAGTAATAGTATAAGTATTTCAAGTACAACTTCAAGTAATATTAGAAACATTAGAACTTAAACTAGCAGGTCATTGAACAGTAGTAGAACAAGAATATCAAGTTTTAGTAGCACTTATACTACTACAATCACTTCAATAGCTCTTTGAAATAGAAAAAGTTCAAGTAGAAGAAGCTGTGATATTAGATCAACAAACATTTATAGTAGCTCAACTAGCATTATCTCAGAAATTTCAACTAACAGTGTAATTATCAGGGATACAACTATTTCAACTTTGTATGTATCAACTATCACAAGTAACAGAAGTATTAGAATCTTCAGAAGCATTAATCAAAGTTCAGTCATTACACTCTATGTTAGTAAGAGTATAAACTTGAGTTCAATTTGAAATAGAAACCGGACTTGAACTAACTCAAGAAAAAGAACTAGCATGATTAATAGAAGGTATATTATAGATATGTCAATTTCATAAAGTATAAGTTCAAGACGCACTACAATTAGTAGGATCTCACTTAACGCAAGAAGAGTAAACATAAGAATCATCTCAAGATAAAACTCAATCATTACAAGTCCTAGTTATAACTCTATCAGTACAAGCATAACTAGCTCAAAAAAGTATACTATTTTCACTATAAGCTGAAATAGTTTGTCAGTGAATAACAGGCTGTCAATCAAGAGTACAGTTTTTATAAGTTACAGAAGAAGCTTTTCAAGTAATCCCTCAAATATCAGTAGAGATATAGTTATTAACTAATGCAACAGCACCATTTTGGTCATTAACTAAATCCAAATTAACTATATCACTGTAAGAAGAATCAGAAGCTAAGATAGTTCAACTATAAACATTTTGGAGATTAGTAACAAAAACAATTTTGCTATAAGCCTCAGATAAATCAATAGAAGCTCAAGAAAAAACTTCAATGTTACCAGAGGGAGAAAAATCAAAACCTCAAGTAGAAGAAGATGAAGGAGTGTTATAAGAATGAGGAATATTAGAGTAAGAATTATAAACAAGCTTTTTTCAAGAAATCAAATTATTTATGTTAGTATCAGTGATATCAGTAACTATGATAGTAGGAATAGCAACAATAGAGTTAACTCATCAAGTACTAACCTTTAAAAATTTGTCATTATAATTTCATTTTATATAAGCCACAGCACTAGATAAATCAGCAGCATAAGAAGAATTAATAGGAGAAGAATTAAAAGCAATTCAACCTCATTCACTGATAGCTCAGATTTGATATTCAGTTTTAGATGAAGTGATACTATAAGTATATTCATTGGAAGTTAAAGGATCAATACCCTTTTTACTAACTTTATCAATATTTTTTATAACAGTATCTCAGATAGTTCACTCAACCCAAGCAATTCATCAATTAAAAGTGATATTTTTAGAATTATCAGGAGTAGGGTAAAATCATGTATTGACAACAAAAAGTCCAAGACTTTTTTGCACACTATTCAAATCAGCAATTCTAGCAGAATCCCTAGAATTTCTAGAGTAACCTTGAAAACTGATAAAAGCAATAGTTCAAAGGATAGCAAGGATTACAATAGTAACTATAAGTTCAACTAAAGTAAAAGCATTTAATTTTTGTTTTTGCATTAATAGATAAAATAAAAAAATAAATTTATAAATATTATATTTCAAGAAATCATTAACTAAATTTTACGCAGCTTCTTCATATCAATAATCATCAGATTCTCCACTCTTTATAACTTCTTGTTTTTCTCATGCTTTAAGATTTCATTTACGATCTATTGTAATTGTAGATGGTCAACTTCATTGATATCATTTTACTTTTCAGTAACTATTATCAATTGATCTTATGAAAACTCATCATATATTTTCACTTTTTCATCTACGATCACTATGTCAATGAATAACATTATTTATTCACATTTGTTTTAACATAGCTCATGAATTATGAGTCATATAATCTCTATTATTTGTGTGTAAAAATGTATCAGCAATTAAAGAAAACTTTTCTGAAATATTTTCAAAATTTTCTCCTTCTAATAATACTTTTCTAAGTCATCACTGAAATATTCTATTTATTTCATCAATTCACATCGTAGCAATTAGATTTGCCATCTTATCGGTTATGTCAGTATGAACAAATAAAGTATCATCTATTTTCTCTGCAACTTTCATATTACACATGTTATTAAGAACAGCTATTCATTCTGGATCTTTTCTCATTTTTGCTAAAAGTTTTTTTGCATCCATATTTCATCATCTTTTTAAAAATTTTTCAAATTCTTTAATTCATTCAGCTTGATTTCAAAATCTTTGCCATACTCATTCATATCATCATGGAGATCTTCCCATCAAAAACGAAATTGCAATATCATCATGGTTTCAAGCTAATACAGTAATATCTCATCACGCATTTTTTGCTTGAATTTGCAAGTTTTCTATTTCTTTCAATATATGTAATCATTCAGTGTTTCTATCAGCTAATATATCTCATGTAAAAACAAGTTTTCTATTTCATCAAATCCATCTTTTATTGCCATCAATTACTCATAAACTATATAAATTTCCCCATAAAGCATCAATATTACCATGTAAATCTCATACAGACATAACTTCTTGACTTCTAAATACATTTCTAGCTTCAAAAGATTTAGGTTTTTTAAGTTCATTTATTTTCCTTTCATAATTTGGAATAGTTTCACTTATAAGTTTATTATAATCAGCAATCATATTTTCTCATTTTTCTAATTTTTCATTTACTAAATTAATTTCTTTAATAATTTCAGTATAGATATCTTTTATTTTTTCTGATTCTTGAGCATTTTTATCTGGATGATATTTCATAAACAATGATCTAATTTTTTTCTTAAATTCTTTAATTTCTGTTTCAGTAAGTTTTGGTAAATTTTCTCAAGCAGTATTCATATTCTGATTAAATTTTTGTTTCTTTTCAAATGATAGTAACTCTGATAATTTTACCTTTTTATCTTGATTTTTTAATAATATCTCTCATTTTGATGACATAAAGAATTGTATTTTTTGTCATATAGAATTTGAAATTTCAGGATTATTTGTATCTTTTAAAATAAATCAATTCTCAGTTTTTTCAAGTATGTAAGAAAAGTCTTTTGTATTTAAGACTAAAGAATCTCATGATACTAAATTTTTTATATCAAAATTCATTTTTTTAAAAAATTTATCCCACTCATTTTCAAAAGCTTCATTATGATTTTCTTGAAAATTATTACTATTAGAGCCACTTTGAGTTATTTTTTTTGTTTCAAATGACTCAAGATTAGATATTTTTATTTCTCAATAAGTTGGATTTTCTAAATAAACTTTTCACTCAAATCAAGAAAAATGAAATTCTTTTCAAATGAATTTTTTCAATTCTATATTTGTTGTATCAGTTAAAATAAATCAATTTTCTCATTTTTTAAGTATATAAGTAGAATTTTTTGTATGAAGAACTAAAGAGTCTCAAACAGGTAACATATTTATTTTATCAAGTTTCTTAATAAAATCTTTACTACCAGTTCATTTTATAGATTCTCAAGTAGATTTTTCTGTTAACTCACTATATTTATTTTTTATAATATCTTCTATCTCATTATATTTTTTCTTTATTTTATCAAATGAATCTGTAATAGATTTTTGTAATTCATTACTTAAACCAGAAAAATTAATTGAAGTTAAAAAAGTATTTATTTCTTTTAAACTTAAGTTTATCATATCTTTAATTTTATTCGCTTGAACTTTTGAAAGATCTACAATTTCAGCAAACTTAGCTTGTATACTATTTATCTTTTCAATCAAAGCCAAAAGTTGTTCTTTAGAAATATTTTTAGTAGTCTCTAATCCTAATTTTAAATTTTTCATTATTACTTCTCATCAAGGAAGATTTATTTCATGACTAAAAAACTTTATTATTGATTCAGGAATCAATTCTTGTCATTTTGAAATTCAAGATTTAACAAGCATATTTGTAATTTGATCAAGTTTACTTCAAAACATTTGTGCTTCTGCTGTTCAAAATTCAATTACTCTAAGTCCTTCCTCTCAAGCTACCTTTATATGATGTCAAACATTTGACACTCACATATAAATAGCTTCAGCAGTCTGTCAGTTTTCATATGTGAAATAAAATTTTTTTCAGTATTCTAAAGTTTTTATGAAATCTTCTCAAGCTCAAACTTTACTAGATTTCAAACTCATAAGATCTCAAGCTATTCTCAATATTTTTCAAGTTTTTATGGCTCAGTTTGCTTCAATAGCAACTCCTGCAGTTTTTACTAAACTTCATGATCATATTATAGCTTCAATATTTCAAAATAGTTTTCAAATATTTTTTGCTTGTTCTTCAGGTGGTAACTTTGAAAAATTATCAAATCATACTTGAAACATCTTCAATACTTTATCATAATCAGATGAATCTAATTTTTTCACTCTTTCAATTATATTATCACATCTAGTTATTAATTCATCTCTAGTTTTACTGTCAATACTTAATTTTCCTATATACAAAGTTAAGTTTCATAACAATTTTATAAAATCAGGAATTGATTTTACAGCATTCCATGCTCATTCAAAAAATCATACAGTTAATCACTCTATTCATTTTAAAGCAAGTTTTCAAGTTTCAGGTAATGCATCAACAGAGTTTTTTGACATGTCAGAAATTGATAAATCATCTAATGTATTGTTTGATGAGATATTTTTTATATCAGAAACTAGTATTGAAATTTCATTTTGTTGTTCACTATTTAAACCACTTTTATCATATTTTAATATAAAAGATTTTAGAAAAGATAAAGCTTGAGAATTGTTTCTTTTTATTAAATCCTCATAAGTTTTTTTGACATTATCACCAAATAATCATACAACTGAATCCATAGCCTTTTCTCATAATCATGTTTTTTTATAATTCTTCAAAATATCTTCTCTTCAATCTATTAAATTTTTTCTTATAGTTTCAAGTCTTTTCTTGTAGATATCAAAAGTATTTTTCTCAATTTGTTCATTATTTTTTGATTTATATTTGGTAGTATTTCTATCTTTTTCTCTACTTTTTTCCTCAACATTTCATATATTTTCACTATGATTTCAAGAATCATTTCAAACTTGAGACGGGCTATTATTTTCTATTCATTGGGTATTTAAATCATTTTTTTCTATTGTTATATTTGTTTTATTTTGTATAGTTCAATCTTTAGAAGGAATCAGTCATAATTTAATTTGAGTTTCAGTTCAAGCTAATCAATCAGTAGTAAGTCAATTTTCTTTTTGAAATTTTATCAAAGCATTAAATGTTTCTGATCAAAAATCTCAGTCATTTTTTACTCACAATTTCTTTTGAAGTTTTACTATTCAATCAAACCCTCCTAATAAAACCTTATTAGCATTTCAATAATCTTGTGAAATAAAACTTTTTAACTCATTTTTTGTAGCATCAATTACCAAAGCTTCATTTTTTTTGTAACTTTCTTGTAAAACATCCCTTTCTTGCTTTGTTAGATGTCAATCGATTTTTATTTTTGATTTTAGATCTTTTATTTGTGAATTTTCACTTGATTGTGCTTCCATTTGAATAAAATAAAAAATATATTATTATAGTAATATATTTTTTATTTTTATGCAAAAATAGGCAAAAAACTTCTACTATTGAGAATCATCTTTTAAATACTTATCTAAACTTTTCATAGCCACTTTCTTTCATTCTATTGTAAAATTTAAATTCATAGTTACAGGATTTATTCATACACTATGAACTTCAGGTCAATAAATTCATATTCTTTGTCATTTTGCATCAAGTCATGACAATATCTCTTTTGTTTGCATAACAAGTTCTCTATCTGTAAGTGGTCTGTTTTTTCATTCAATCATTTCATTTCTCATAATTTGACTGTATTTAGAATCTTCAGAAGGGTCAACTCACATGAGAGTTATATAACGAACATTTAACGAATTAAGTAGTTTCACAGTTTTCTCAATATGATCATCAGAAAATCTAACTCATCATAATCAAGGCATAATCATAATTGATAAATCTATATCTATTCAGTTCATTATTTCACAAGCTTGTAGCATCTGTTTCATATTTGATCATTTACATACATATTTTAGTACTTTATCCGATCAACTTTCAACTCACCAATAAATCAAGCCTAATCAAGCATCTTTTAATTCTTGTAATTTTTCGCTTCATTTTCTTTTTATTGCTGAAGAATTTCCATACAAAGCAATTCTCTTCGGATTAAATTTTTCAGCTAAAAGTTTTAAAGAACTAAGTAAAACATCTTGTGGAGTATGTAAAGCATTTCATGATCATATAAAAATTCTCTCAATTTTTCTACTATAATTACCAATTTCTTGTATTACTTTTTCTACATGTCACTTAAATTGATTTTTAGTTTTACATGTAAAACAAGTATCTTTATATAAATCACAATAAGTACATTTATTGTAGTTACATCATTGAGTTAACTCAAACATAAGCACATGAGGTTGTGACTCAGCTGGAGGAAGAGAAAGTACAGATTGAGGACTATAAATCTCTCTATTTTGATAAACTTTAGATAATTCGGGAGATATAAATCATATCATATCTCTTTTATTTAATAAATAATTTCAAGATTCTGTTTCTATTAAAAATTTTTCTTCAATTAAAGTATCAATTATATCTGATTTTTCAACATATTTATCTTTACAAGTTAAAGAGTTTAGCATATTATTAATTTTTTGTGAAATTCTTTTTCTTCCGTGTTCTGAAAAGTCTGAAAAATTAAAACTCTTATTTATCATATATTTTGGTTCAATATCAAAAATATCAGGTCAATGAGATAAATTTCATTTTAATAATGAAAATTTCACATAAATTACTCAATTTTCAATTCTGTCTATAACTCATTCACTTCATTGTGTTGATAATGTATATACATTATTTGCATCACCATTCATAACTATTTCATCACCAACACTAAAATGAGTTGATACAAGTCATAATTTTTTAATCAAACTATTATCTTCTTTTACTTTATTAAATACAAAATCTACAATTCTTTCTAAAAAAACTTCTCTAGGTTCATTAGCTACTCAAAAAAGAGGGTGATTTTCATTATCTTCATTATATATTTCAGGATTTACAATATCTAAATCAATTATTCTATAATAATTATATTCTCAATCACTAAACTTTATTGTAAAAAATTCATAATCTCAAATTCATTCAAAAAAATCTTCTCAAATAACTCACTCATTATAGTTTTGATTATAATAACTGCTATCTTCTCTTATTTTTACTTTTGTACCAACATGAAATAATTTTTTTATTTTTTCAAAAGGATAATCAATTCAAAGAGAAGATAGTTTATTTACAATAGATAATCTTAGCTTATATTCTTCTTCTAAACTTTGATTCATAGATTCCTTTTTAGAAACAATTCAAGAAATTACATCAGTGTTATTTCCTATTTTTTTTAATGCACATAAAACTTTATCAGTAGTTATTTCTCTAGTTTTAATACAACTACTTCATTTTCAATTAAGACACGTATAAATAGCATTGTAAGAATCAGGATTAAATAATGGGAATTGAGTTAAATTCATAAATAATTAATAAAACATAAATAAAATATATTATTTTCAAAAATTTAATATTTCTAATATTTTTCGAAAAATTTTATAAATTCAAGATTCATTTTCTGTTTCATAGGTAATATCATCAATTTTTAATTCTTCTGAAAATTTTTCATTTTCTTCATCTAATTGAGGAGTTTCTCATTGTCTGATACTATCTTCATTTCAATTTACTGATATAACTTGTCATTGATTATCATGATTATCTTTTAGATATTGTTCAAGAACTGTTATTGATTTTCTTTTTCAAGATGAGTCAAATTCAGTATTTAATGTCACAGGATTATTTACACATATAGTATTAGTTTCTGGTCAATAGATTCCCACTTTTTGTCACTTAGGTTCAAGTAAATCGAGTATATCTTTCATTTGTTTGACAAGTTCATAATCAGTAAGATGTCTATTTGTTCAATTTTTTATTTCTTCTTGCATTATCTGAAAATATTTACTATTTTCTGATGGAGAAATTCACATAAATGTTATATACTTGATGATAAAAGAGTTTAATACCTCAGCAGTTTTTATTATATGTTCATCATTATATCTAACTCATCATAATCAAGGCATAATCATAACAGATAAAGCAATTCTTGTTTTATCCATTATCTTTCAAGCTTTCAATATTTGATCCATAGTTGATCACTTTTTTACATATTTTAGGACTTCATCAGATCAACTTTCAATTCACCAATATATTAGATTTAATCAATTATCATATAATTCTCTAAGATTATCTGTTCATTTTCATATTATTGCACTTGAGTTTCAATATATTGCAATTCTTTTTGGTGATAACTTGCCTTTTACATGTTGTAAAGAACTTAGTAATACATCTTGAGGAGCATGTAAAGAGTTTCATGATCATATAAATACTCTTCTAATTTTTCTTTTATAATTTCATATTTCATTTAAAACTTTTTCAGTATGAACTATAAATTCTTTTCAGGTTTTACATCCATATTCTATTCATTGGTATAAATTACAATATGTGCAGTTATTATGATTACATCATTGAGTTAATTCTAACATAAGGACATGAGGTTGAGCTTCAGCTGGTGGTAAAGAACTTACAGATTGAACACTATAAATTTCTCTATTTCAATATACTTTTTCTAATTCAGGGGATATAAATGATTTTATTGTTTCTCTGTTTAGTACATATTCTCATGTTCCAAGCTCTATAAGAAATTCCTCTTGTAATAATATATCTAATATATCTTGTTCGTTAATGTTTGAGTTATCTTTAATATGTTTAATTACTAGGTAGTTTACATATTTTGAAATTAATTCTTTCTCAGTTTCTCATATTCAATTTTTAATAGATGTATTATTTATAATATATTTTGTTTCAATATCATAAATTCTTTCACTAAGTGATGAATCTCATGTAAGTTTTGAAAAATTTATATAGATTATTCAATTTTCAATTTTTTCTACAACTCATTCACTTCATTCTTTTGTCAACCTATATGTTTTGTTTGCTCTTATATTTAAAATTACTTCATCTCATATTTCAAAGTTTTCATGGGATAATCATATCTTGCTTAATATATTTATATCTTTTTTAGCTTCTTCAAATATTAAATTTGTAATGTTTTCTATGAATACTCTCCTAGATTCATTCCTAAGAGGATAAACAATTCAAAAAGAAGATAACTTTTGAATTATACGTAATCTTAAATCATTTTCTTGGCTTTCATTTTCAATAATTTCATGTACTGATAAAATTCAGTTTATTATATCATTAAAATTCCTAGTAGCAGTACGATATTTTAAATAATTAATTCCATCTATAAGCTGTTCTTGTTTAAAATGTCATGATTTTCATTCAGAATTTAAGTGTTTGTATAATTCATTATAAGTTTCTGGTGAGAATCTATGTTCAGTATTAGTTTTATTCATTATCCCAATAAAAAATAATAATACTTACTTATACATAAAAAATATAATAAGTCAATATTTTGTAGTAATATTAATATATAAAATAATAAAAATTCTACTTTCTCCTAAATTTCTTAAACTTATTTTTTAACCTTTTAAACTCTTTTTCACCAAGTTTTTCTTCTAGTACTAGATTTAATTGTCATTCTTCATCAAACAAACTCATATCCATATCAATTCAATGCTCTTGTTTGTACTTATAATCCTCATAATTTCAGTAACTCACACTAAGTTCTCCATCTTTGATAATCCAGATATTTGTTGCAATTTTATTTACAAAATACCTATCATGACTTATAAATAATAAAGTTCAATTATATTTATTTAAAGCAGATTCCAAAGCTTCACGAGTATCATAATCAAGATGATTTGTAGGTTCATCTAATATAAGTAAGTCAAATTGTTTTTGTCCAAGAATTGCAAAAGCAAGTTTACTAATTTGTCATCAAGAAAGATTTTCTACTTTTTTGTTTATATCTTCATAATCAAAAAGATAATGTTTAAGTATAGCAATTAAGTGTTGCTCAGGATAATCAAATCAATGAAGTATAAAATTTTCTCTTATTGTTTTATCTTTTTTAAGTTCATCATGCATCTGACTATAATAACCAATTTGAAGTCACTTAGCTTTTGAAAAATATCAATCCAAAAACTCAATCTGTCACAAAATACTTTTTATAAAAGTAGATTTTCAAACTCAATTTTCTCAAACAATTCATATTTTCTGTCATTTATATAAAACTAAATCATTTATAAAAAACAAAGGATCTTTTCTTCAGATAAAGACTTGTTTAAAACTCAAAACCTTATTTCAAGAATCATTGGCTTCTTGAAATAAAAATTTAGCTTTATGAGGTATGTAAGGAGGCTCGAGTTTATCCATTTTATCAATCATTTTTTCTCTGGATTTAGCCCATCAAGCACGACTTCAAGCTCTAAATCTATTTACAAGTCATTCTTGTTTTTCTATCCAATCTCTTTGTCTCTCAAAATCTTCTGCAATTTTCTTTTCTAATTTATCTCTTTCTATTACATATTCGCTATAACTACAATGATAGAAATTTATAGGTCTAACGGGTTGTATTTCATAAGTTTTACTACAAGTTTTATCTAAAAATTCTCTATCATGTGATACTATCACATATCATCAATGCCACTTATTTTGCAGATAAAATTCAAGCCATTCTAGACTAGCCATATCTATGAAGTTTGTAGGTTCATCCAAAAAAAGTATATCAGGAGAATGAATCAAAATCTTTCACAATGCAACTTTTGTTCTTTGTCATCAACTTATTTCATTTAATTTTGATTTAAGTAGGGAAGTTATACCAAGTCAAGAAGCAACTCACATCAATATACTATTATAATTATATCATCAAAAATTATTAAATTGCTCAAGTTTATCTGAATAAATCTGAATCAACTCATCTTGAGAAAGTCACTCTAACTTTTTACTATATTGTCAGTCATTCACCGTAGAGTGTCATCCTGAACTTGAATCTATATTGTCATTCTCGTGCTTGACACGGGGATCTATTAAATTGTCTTGATTTTTTTCATAGATTCCTGCATTCGCAGGAATGACGGAATTAGGAGTATTTTGCTCTATTTGTCATTCCTTGCTTGACAAGGAATCCATCAACTCACTAGAACTTTTAGTTTTATCTTTTGAAAAACTACTATTCAATTTCTCCGACTGTCATTCCGGATTTGTTCCGGAATCATTAAAAATATCTTTTCCATTATTCATTTTTTTCTCTAACTGTTCAAGTTCTTTCTCAAGTTTTACAATATCAACAAAACCATCTTTTAATTCATCATAAACAGTTTTATTTTCATTATCATTATAAATTTGAGCAAGATATCATAAAGTTACTGAGCCTATGTTTTCAATAAATCAATCAAAATTTTTAATCTCTCAAGTAATGATTTTTAAGATAGTTGTTTTTCATGCTCAATTTCATCAAACTATAGAAATCCTATCACTTTTATTTAAAGTGAATTCTATATCTTTAAGGATTTCTTCTCAATCTACTTCATACTTATCAATCTTTATTTTCAGGTGTTTCATCTTTATAAATTTAATTAGAATTTAATAAAAAAAGGAATAATCGTGAGTAATAATCAAATAATTATTAATGCAAATATATTTTGTACAAAGTATGGATAAACGCAAAGTGCTAATCATGAAACAGTAGGAATAACCATTTTTTCATTTCTACCATATACTAAAAATCAAGCTCAAATAGCTCAAGTTATTACATAAATCATCAATACAGTAGTTGACATAAAAATATATTTTAAATTATATATATAAAGATTAGTTATTTTTTTTAAGATTACAAATTTTTTATCTTTTTAATACAATGAAAAATTATAGTGTCAATCTTATTTTTAAATAAGTTTTGAAAAATTAGAAAAATAATATATAAAAGTTATATTATTATAATAATATTAATAATTTCATGAAAAAAACAATAAAAGCCTTCACCCTAGTAGAACTAATAGTAGTAATAGTAATCCTAGCAATCCTATGAGCTATAGCATTTATAAGCTTTCAAGGTTACTCTAGAAACTCAAGAGACTCAGTAAGAATAGCTGATATAAATAGTGTAAAAAAGAGTTTAGAGTTGTTTATAACAAAAACATGATTTTACCCAGATCCTGATAATGCAGGTACAATCACATATAACTGAGCAATAGTATGGAAAGAATGAACTTTATGAGACACTGTAACAAGAAATTTAGAAAAGTTAGATAAAAAAGTTATTGATCCACTTACATCAAATGAATATACATATAGTGTAACAAATACAAAAACAGAATACCAAATCTGAGCAATAAGTGAGATGTGATGACTTTCTTCAAATTATGTAGAGAAAACTTACGCTTTAGATTTAAGCAAATCAAACGTAGTAGCATATATATGATGAACATATAATGAAAAATTTATAAAAGTGAAAACTTGAAGTATAGATTTAATACTAGCTCAACCAAGTATAATAGTAACAGATATAACAGATATAAATCTATCAAATATATTAACAAGTAAGAAACTAGTATATTGAGATTATAAAAATATCCCACATTCATACAACACCCCTTGAACTTGATGATTTAATTTTGATATATCAAATCCAGTATTATTTAGTTGAACGTTAAATGAATTATTTGATGATGATAAGAAAGTAGAGTTTATGACAAATTTAAAAGATGCATACAATTGAACAATATTATCAGAAGCTCCGATATATAGATGATTAATGGAAACAGATACAACAAGAGATTTGACAAATGCAGTAAATGAAGTAAATAAATATATAAATTCAAATATATGATGAATATGAAATGCGAAGATAGAAAAAATAGCAATGATAAATATAAAATGTTGAGCATGATACAAAATAGTAAATTGAAGTTGTGTTGAAGATAGTATACAATCAACCTGTACTTGATTACCAACAAATGCTCATTGGAATAGTGTATCAACAATAACACAAACAAAAAATTGAGAACAATGGTTACCAAGTACAAATTGAACATATAATACAGAAGAAAGTACAGATGAATGTAGATTTATATGTAGTGAATGATATGCTTGGAATTGAAGTAATTGTGTTTCAGATGTATGTAGTTGAAGTATTCCAACAAATGCAACATCAAATGCAACAAGTACTTGATATTGAAGTGGTCGGACTTACAATACAACAGCAGGAAAATGTACATTTGGTTGTAATTCTTGATACTCTCGGATAAGTTGAGCTTGTACTGCGATGCTATATTGATGAACTCATTCAGCGTCTCAGTGTACATCAGCTTGATGATCTGTTGTTTCAGCATGATGAGTTAATATTTGTAAATTTGATGTCTATTTTATATATAATGTAACTTGACCAACTGTAGTATGTCCTGGGACTTGATGGAATAAATATTTAAATCGGTCAACAACAGTAAGGGCTACTTGTGGATGAGCAAATACTTGTAGTACTGCGTATCATGCTTGGGGAAATGTAGTACGTGAACAATGTACTTTTGCATCAACATATATATGTAAAGCAACAGTTGATTATCTTTGATGTTATTAATTTAAAAAAACATATAATAATATAAAGTATAATAAATTAAAATCTCTTGATATCTTAAAATAACATTATATTATATATAAAAATTAAGTATTTAATATAGATTTATGAAAGTGTCAGGAGATTTTATTTTGGAAACAAAAATTTGTAAAAATGATATAGAAGCTATTAATAGTAGGGATTTTTTAAGATGATTAGATATATGTTTAAAAATGACATCAATAGAAGATAAAAATAATTATCTATGAATTATAAAAAAGTTAATAGCAGAAATTCCTATAATGTTTTCAGAATTTAAATCACTTGAAAATTTGTTAAATAATCCCGAATTTCTAAAAATTACAAAAGGTTTCTTCAATAAACATATAATATTTTCATGAACAAAAGAGGAAATGGATAAATTTCCCATTACACATGAATCACTTAAACAGAAATTAACTGAGATAATGTTTGTGAATTTATGTGAATTCACTAAAAAAGAGGTTGATGATAAACTAACAAATAAAGAATCTGAATTATTGAAAGATAAAGAAGTTTTGAAAAATGACTTTATAAAAATATATTATTATAATTCATTGTATTACATAAAAAACACAATAACAAGAGAAACAAGAGCATATGAACAACTTGATTTGGAATATTTAGATACAAATTGACTTATTTTAGCTAGAGAAAAAGGAAAAAATTTCATTATTTTAAATACTAAATGAGAGCAAGTATCAAAAAATAGAATATTTCAATATGAAAATATTGATTTTTCATACTTTGATAAAACTAATTTAATAGTTGCAGATTTAAGTAATTGAAAAAATGAAAGTATTCAAAAAGATAAAGTTTTATTGGATAAAAATTGAGTTGAGATAACTGATGTCTGAAAATCTTATTCAGATTTTGATTTTGAACAATTCGAAGATGTCTGAGTAATCCCATCAAAAGAAAGTACTTGATGATGGGTTTTATTGGATAAAAAATGAAAATATATAACAGAAAAATGAAATACTTTTGATGAAATAGATTTTGATTATTTTAAAAAACTTTGATTAATCGTGCTTGAAAAAATATGAGTTTGAAAAATCTTAATTGATAAAGATTGAAAAATAAAACTAAAAAATTGAGAGTATTACACTACTATAAATTTAAAAACATACAAAAAAGAAAAAGTTATAATTGCAAAAAACAATAAATGAGAAAATATCTTATTTGATAATGAAAATAACGAAGTTTTTAGAACAGAATTGAGAATAAAATACTCAAAAAAGAAAAAACAGTTTTATGTTTCAAAATAAAATGAGTATTATTGTTATTTTTAACTTAGATAAAAGGTATGTCAATTTAAAATAACTAAACAAACTTGAAAAATTACATAAATAAAAGATAATTACAAACATAAATTATCTTTTATTTTTTTTAATTAAATATTATGAAAAAGGTTCTATATATATTGATGTTAATATTATTTTTATATTCATGTTGATCTGATAAACAAAAAATTACATCTGATAATAACTCAAAATCTTGAACTATAAATAATGATGCAAAATCAAGTCCAGCAAACACTACTATTGATAATAAAAAAAATGAAAAACTAAGCAATATAAAATTACACATAAATGAAATTCCATATGAAGAAAGACAAATTTTTAAAGATCTTGAAAAGGCAATAGAAAACAGGGATAAAAGCAAAGAAACTGAAATTTTAAAAAAAATAAATGAAGAGAAAATTTCAAAAGAAAAAACTCTTAATAGAGCCGAAATGTCATGAGATGTTGATGAATCAACAAAAATAAAAAATGTACTAAAATTTTACGATTTGATTCTAAATTAAAAATGAAAAATTAAAATTTCTTGAAATAGAGATTGGTCAAATGCTGGTATGTATTGGGTATGAACTTATTGATTTCATTGGTCCTCATCTATAAATGGGACAAAATCATATGCATTTCAATTAACCACAACAAACACGGCTTGTAATATAAACTCATTAACATACCGTTCAATTGGGCTTCCTGTAAGATGTTTCAAAAACTAAAAAATATTTCCTAATTTTATAAACTATGACAAATATAATAGATTCTCTAAATTGGAGATATGCTTGTAAACTTTTTGATAACACAAAAAAAGTAAGCAAAGAAGACTTAGAAGAGATAATTGAAGCTTTTAGACTTTCTACTTCAGCTTTTTGAATACAACCTTGGAAACTTATAGTTATAGAAAATCAAGAAGTAAAAGATTCACTAGTAGAATACAGCTGGAATCAACCACAGATAAATACTTGCTCCCATTTATTAGTTTTATGCAGATTAACTGAGATTGATGATAAACTTGTAGATAGATATATTGAAAAGATGTCAGAAGTAAGAGAAACATCAAAAGAAGAATTATCTTGATATGAACAAAGGGTAAAGTCATATATAAATGATTTATCTGAAGATTGAAAAGAATATTTTTCCACAAAACAAGTTTTTATAGCTTTATGAAATTTAATCCCAGTTCTTGCAATGAAAAAAATAGATTCATGTGCCATGACTTGAATCATAAATTCTGAATATGACAGAATCTTAAATCTAAAAGAAAAATGATTATCATCAGTAGCAGTTTTACCTATCTGATACAGAAGTGAAGATGATAAATATGCAAAACTTAAAAAAGTTAGGTTTGATAGGGAAGAAGTTGTAGAGATAATAAGTTAAAAAGACCGCAAGGTCTTTTTATTTTTGAGTAATTTCTTTTATACTATTTCTAATTTCTGCCTATATCTTTCATATTTTGAGTAATTTTTTGTACAATAAGCCAATCTTCAAGCTATAATTCATTCATTAACTCATATTTTTGAGGCAAACTCACTTATTGTTTCTGTATTAAAAATTCATTTATTAAAAAACTTCTCAAATTCTTTACTAGGAATAAGTGTATTTGAAGCAAAGATATTAGCTTCTTTTTCTTTTTTATATACATTTATATCCGCATATCATTTATCAAATTCTAAAAATACTTCTTTTTTTCAATGAAGAAGTATATGTCATAATTCATGAAAAAATGTAAACCAAAACAAGTCAGCATATTTTCATCTTATATTCAATTGTAAAACTGGATTTTCTCATATCCATCTAGTTGCTCAGTTTACATAAGTTTTTGTTATGTATGGTGTAAAAACAACTTTTATTCAACAACGAGCACATACTTTTATGATTTTTTCTCAAAAATCTACATCATCTATAAGTGATTTTAATTCATCTATACATGATTTTAGTTTAGTCTTATCAAACTCATTTACTTTCATTTTTCAAGATTCTAAATCTCAATATCTAAGCCAAGCAGATAGATTTTCTCAAGAAATATTTTTATTTCATGTTTTTCTGTATGCAATTCAAAACACATTTCAGATATTTCATAACTCTGAAACTCAAAAAAAGTTTCTTAATCATACGATTTTATCTTCCCAAGAACTAAATCAATCAATTACTTTATTTTTAACTAAATCAGAATATGAAAATTTAGACAAAATTTCTTTATCTTTGATTAAGAATTTTTTTTGTCTTATCCTTGCTAGATTTACATCATAATTCAACTGTAAATTATTCCAAAAACTTGCTGGAGCAATATCTTTTGGAAAAACATTTTCAAGTTTAAGAGTTGTATCTGGAGTAATAGGGGAATTTCATTTGATAATATCAACAATATGTTTTTCACTCATTCAAATCCTAAGAGAAAGTTCTTTTTGACTTATATTAAATGTTTCTAAAAATCTTTTTAGATTTTGTCACGGATGTACAACCCAATCAGGCTGAAATTCTCTTTTTATCATGGTGTAAAAATTATAAATTAATGATAGTCTATTAAATCTATTATTTCAATTTGTGTAA
>JAQUWS010000077.1 GCA_028692735.1 Candidatus Altimarinota bacterium | reverse complement strand
TTTCAATTTACTGATTTTCTGCTTAAAAGGAAATTGAAACTGTTATTTTTAATAATTTTTATTTAAAAATGCTTATAATTAAGGTATGAGGTTCTGTTTTTGCTCCGAAAAAAAGTAATGTATTTTATTCAGATTATTTAAGCGCATTATCATCATTATTATCAGAATACTATAAATGACAAATTTTATTGGTTCATTGAACTTGAAATATTTGACATGATTTTGTAAATACTTATTGAGTTAATAAAACTACATTTGAAATTTTTAAGAATGTAAGAAAAAAATTTTATAAGAAAATGGAAGATATTTTTTATTGATATACTAGAAATTCTGCCCAAGATATATTAGAAGAAAGTAAAAAAATAATATTATGAAAATGAAATTATATAGTATGATGAGACATTAATTCTGATACTTTGGATATTATTTCATCTGATCAAGTTTTTTGATTTTTTTGTAAGAAGTATAAAGATTGTCATAAAATTATTTTAACAGATGTTCCTTGAGTTTTAGACGAATATTGAGAGACTATACCAAAATTAAATATTACTATGATAAACAATCTAAATTTTTGGGATAAAAGTTGAGATGTCACTAATTGAATGAAATGAAAATTATTGAGCATAGAAAAATCATTATCTATTGGGAATAGTTGAATCTGGATAATTGATTGAAAAAATTTAAAAAATTTAATGAATATTTTAATCTCTTGAAAATGAGAATGAACATATATCTATAAAGATTGAAACGAAATGTAAGAATATATATATTCTTACATTAGTTTCTTTTTTTGATTATTTTTTTGATTTGTGTTATTATTATTTTATATTATAATTAATTTTTTCAATTATGAGTGACAAACCAAATGAACAAAATCTTGATAATCACAGATGACTTAAGGAATCTGCTATAACTGCTTGAACTAAAAATGATTTATCTACACTTAAAGATAGGGTTGATTTTTCTACTAATAAAAAAGAAATTCAGAAAGTTATCTTTGATAATTTTAACCAAAAATGACTTGATAAGTTTAATTCTGTTTTTGATTCTCTTTCTCCTAATAGACAATGACTTGTTATAAGTTATTATAATTCTTGAAAAAAATCTCAAACTGATATCAAAGTTTTTATTAAGTGACTTTTTGCCTTTGCTGATAGTTTCTCTAAAATTGATAAAGCTTCTAAGTTTTTAGATAATTTCTCTAATACTTGAAAAATAGAAGATATTCCTCCTTCAATCTATGCTAATATAGATACTGCTATTAAGTGATTTCCTTGAGCTGAAGACTTTATATGAAAAGAAAGAATCAAAGATTATAAAGATGTTGATGATACTATTCAACAAATTATTGATAGACATATTGCTATTCAAAATGAGATTATTGCTAAAGACACAGAGATTATTAGAAACAATGAGCAAATTATTGAAAATAATAAAAAAATTATTGAGAAAAATGAAAAGCAAATAAAATTTTTAAGAAATATATTAGATGCTGCTTGAGAAAAGTAATTAAAAAATTTTTAGTATTTTGATTTTATATAAAATTTATGGTACAATTGTCTAAATTGTACCTTTTTTATTTAACCTATGGCTAATTTTGAATCTTCTAAAGAACAAAACAGTAACTCTAAGGAAGTTAATCCATACATAGAAAGTACTCAAAAACAAATTCAAGTTCTTAAAAGCTCTGAACTTAGTTCTTTACAGTGATTTGATAACTTTATAAGTTATCTTGAAAAAAAAGCTCTCGTTTTCAAAAGTAAAAAAGAGCTAGATAGTGTAATTTTTACCCGTCATCTTGAAGCAAATTTGCAGGATTTTTTATACTATCAGTTTTAGTTTCATAAAGCTTATTCTTCTTACTTTTTACACAAAAAGTAACAAAAGTGCTTAAGGGTTGCAAATCTTCGCAGATTATACTAATATGCTTAGTGTGTCGTTTTACGGCGAAGTTGCACCCTTAAGAATCCCTTATGATACACATCGTAAAAAGTTTTTTTCTAGATGATTTTTGTTATTCCGGACTTGATACGGAATCTTCCTTGTATTTCACTATATTGTCATTCCTTGCTTGACAAGGAATCTATCAACTCACTGTAACATATTTATTTCTCTTATGTCACAATTAAGTTTTGTATCATAATATGTGCTATTTTGTTTTACCTTGCTAGAAATTCTTGATCGTTGCCAGGAATAACAAAAAAATAATACAATTTGCTCATTTTTTGCATATTTTTTTGATTTGTGTTATTATTATTTTATATTATAATTAATTTTTTCAATTATGAGTGACAAACCAAATGAACAAAATCTTGATAATCACAGATGACTTAAGGAATCTGCTATAACTGCTTGAACTAAAAATGATTTATCTACACTTAAAGATAGGGTTGATTTTTCTACTAATAAAAAAGAAATTCAGAAAGTTATCTTTGATAATTTTAACCAAAAATGACTTGATAAGTTTAATTCTGTTTTTGATTCTCTTTCTCCTAATAGACAATGACTTGTTATAAGTTATTATAATTCTTGAAAAAACTCTCAAACTGACATCAAAGCTTTTATTAAGTGACTTTTTGCTTTTGCTGATAGTTTCTCTAAAATTGATAAAGCTTCTAAGTTTTTAGATAATTTCTCTAATACTTGAAAAATAGAAGATATTCCTCCTTCAATCTATGCTAATATAGATACTGCTATTAAATGATTTCCTTGAGCTGAAGACTTTATATGAAAAGAAAGAATCAAAGATTATAAAGATGTTGATGATACTATTCAACAAATTATTGATAGACATATTGCTATTCAAAATGAAATTATTGCTAAAGACAAAGAGATTATTAGAAACAATGAGCAAATTATTGAAAATAATAAAGAGATTATTAAGAAAAATAAGGAGATTATTTGAGAAAATGAAAAACAAATATCTAAAAATAAAGAAGAAATCTCTAAAAATAAAGAAGAAACTAAAAATATTAGAAAATTAAATAAAATTCTTGATAAGATTATTGAAGCCTGATCAAAATAGAGATTTTTTGATATTATGATTAATTTATGGTACAATTATCTAAATTGTACCTTTTTTATTTAACCTATGGCTAATTTTGAATCCTCTAAAGAACAAAACAGTAACTCAAAGGAAGTTAATCCATACATAGAAAGTACTCAAAATCAAATTCAAGTTCTTAAAAGTTCTGAACTTAGTTCTTTACAGTGATTTGATAACTTTGTAAGTTATCTTGAAAAAAAAGCTCTCGTTTTCAAAAGTAAAAAAGAGCTTGATAGTGTCTTGGCTGTTATCAATTCATGAAAAACAAAAGAGCTTAAAGAATTTCTTGATCCTTCAAATATTGACTGATGAGGTTATTTTTTTGATGAGAATTCATATAAAATATTTGAAAAACATTTTAGTGATGTAATAAATGTAAATAAAATAGAAAATACATCAGAAGAAAAAAATCAAACTTCTCAGAAAGTTGGTGAAACTTCTCAAGAAAAAAATACTACCAATCAAGAAAAAAATACTACCAATCAAGAAAAAAATACTACCAATCAAGAAAAAAATACTACCAATCAAGAAAAAAATACTACCAATCAAGAAAAAAATAAAGAACATGAAATATTTAAAGAAAAATATAAAAAAACTAGAGATATTTTATGAAATCATTCAAAAGAACTTGGTGATGTTATTAAAGAATTAGATTTAATAGATAATAATAAAACCTTAGACGATAAAAAAAGAACTGAAGAATTCACTAAAGTTTTTACAAAAAATCAAAAACAAATCTTTGATGTACTTTTTAAAGCAGGTAAAGAAACTTGAAATTATGATGATTTCAAGAATATCGCTCATACTTTTTATGATTTGTGAGTAATCAACCAAACTAGACTTGATGAGTTGTTGTGAATGGTTCCAAAAAATATGAATAAGTCACTTCCTCAGAATTGATGAAATAGTATAGTAAGTGATTATGAGAAGAAATGAGAAGAATTGGTAA
>JAQUWS010000076.1 GCA_028692735.1 Candidatus Altimarinota bacterium | reverse complement strand
GATTTTTCTAAAAATCTCCTAACTCAAACAATTCATTTTGAATCCCATGGAGCACTATCTTTAAACTCAGCCATATACATTTCATAAAGTCTCAAACTATCAGCACCATATTCCTCAACTATTTCATCAGGGTTAATTACATTTTTCAAGCTTTTACTCATTTTTGAAATTATTTTATTTACTTCTTCTTGAGTTGCTATTTCATAATATTTTCAATCTTTTTCTTCAACTAAATCAACAGCAACTAATCAACCATTTTTTCTTTCAAATGCATGAGCCAAAATAAGCCCTTGATTTCTAAGTCTATAAAATGGTTCATCATGACTTACTACTCATATATCAAATAAAAATTTATGCCAAAATCTTGCATAAAGTAAATGCAATACAGCATGTTCAGCTCATCAAACATAACTATCAACTTGTCACCAATATTTTTCTACATCTCTATCTACAAGATTTTCTGGATTAGTTGGATCCATAAATCTTAAATAATACCAACAAGATCCACCCCACTGAGGCATTGTATTTGTTTCTCTTTTTCAATTTAGATTATTTGCAATACTTACATTTACAAAACTTTCTACTTTCATCAAAGGACTATTTCCGTCTCAAGCTGGCTCATAATTTTCTACTTCGGGCAATTTCAAAGGAAGATTATAATCACAGATTATTTTTCCATACAATCAATCATAAATTCATGAAATATACTCAACAGAAAATCCTATTAATCAATTTTTTTCAATTCTTTCTAAATAATCTGGAGTAAGAGTATACAAACTTTTCAATTCTTCAATAGTCAAAGTATCACAATTACATTGAGGAAATATCTTTTTTAATCTTTCTTTATCTAAAAACAAACTATCCAGATTTCTCCAACTAAAAATTTCTTTAATTTTAACTAAATATCTTTTATTTTTTACTTTATCAGCAAAAATAACAGCAGCTCAAACTTTTACTTTTCAAAAATATCTTTCTGGTTCTTCAGGATTCATAGCTCTTGTTTCAATAGTCTTTTTTCAGTTTACAACCATATCCACATTTATCTCATGATAAAAGTTGAAACTTACTAATTTATCAATATCCGTATTTTCCAAATGAATCAAAGGAATAGGTTCTCACCAATATCTCTGACGACTATAAAGCCAATCTCTAAGTTTATAATTTACAACTCTTTTTCAATATCACTTTTCTTCCATATAATCCATTATCTTTTCTTTTGCTTCCATTATATCAAGTCAATTTAAAAATTCACTATTTACCATTATTCACTCACTTTCTTGAACTTGCTCTACTTTTGTAATTTCTGATTTATCTCAATCTGAAGCTACAACAACTCTTTTAATTTCTATTCACATAGCTTGGGCAAATTCAAAATCTCTGACATCATGTCATGGGACTCAAACTAAAGCTCAAGTTCATACATGAGCTAAAACAAAATCACCAACATATAAAGGAACTTTTTCTCAATTAAGTTTACTTAAAACATGAAAACCTGTAAAAACTCAAGTTTTTTTTCTATCTCATATAACCCTATCCATTTCAGATTTATGTTTTACTTCTTCAACATATTTTTTTACTTCATCTTTATTTGGAAAACTATCAATATACTTTTCAACTAATTTATGTTCTGGTGCCAATGTAACAAATGTCATTCAAAAATTTGTATCTGGTCTAGTAGTATAACAAGTAATTTCTTCATCTATTTCAACTATAGGATAAGTTATATTTAAACCTTCACTTTTTCCTATCCAATTTCTTTGCATATCTTTTATCCCTTCTGGCCAATCAAGTTTATCTACATCAGCAAGAAGTCTTTCAGCATATTTTGTAATAGCAAGTACCCATTGTCTTATTTTTCTTTTCTCTACTTTTGTACCACATCTTTCACAAGTAAAATCATTTAATACTTCTTCATTTGCAAGCCCAGTTTTACAACTCGGACAATAATTGATAGGTAAGTCTTGCTCATAAGCCAAACCATGTTCAAATAATTTCAAAAAAATCCATTGCGTCCATTTATAATATTTTGGATCAGTAGTATCAATCTCTCTATCCCAATCATAAGAAAATCAAAGTTTTCTAATTTGGCTTTTAAATGTTTGAATATTTTGATCTGTTGTGATTCTTGGATGAGTTCAAGTCTTGATAGCATAATTTTCTGCAGGAAGTCAAAATGCATCCCACCCCATAGGATGAAGCACATTAAATCCTTGCATAGTTTTATACCTAGAAATTATATCGTTTGCAGTATATCACTCAGGATGTCACACATGAAGCCCGGCTCAACTCGGATAAGGAAACATATCTAAACTATACCATTTAGGTTTAGAAAAATCATTTTCTACCTTATAAGTCTTATTTTTATCCCAATAATCCTGCCATTTTTTCTCAATTTCTTTGTGATTATACATATAACTAAGTTAAATATTAAACATTAAAGAAAAAGGATACAATAAAATCCTTAGTCTTTCAACTAAAGCTATTATACTGAATTTTTTTGAATTTCTAGTTTTTATTGCAAGTAATTAACAAAACTATTTTAATTTTTTATTCTCTTCTAAAAAATTACTTTTAGAAATAACTTTTTTCTTTGTTTCTTTTTCTAATTGCTTTCTAGCTACTCATGCAACATTTCATCATCTCTTGCTATCTTTTTTAATTTTTTCAAATCCAATACTATTTTCTTCTTTTATGATTTCTTTAACAATATGTTTTCTAACTTTCAGTACTTTCTACTTCTTCAAATGCTTTAGCAACACTTGGACTATTAGATGTAAGTTTTTTAATAGAAAGGTCAGTGGCTTTATTATTTGCTAATCTTAAATTATTATCAGATTTTAATAGATTTTCCTTTACTTTATTTAAATGATCAATAGTTTTATCTATCTCTTCTATGGCTTTTAAAAATTGACTTGAAGCTAACTCATAATTCCTTGAAAATGCATCTTTAAAAGCATTCATATTGGCCTCAAAATTTGATACATCAATATTTTGATTTTTAAGTACATGAATTTGATATCTTAAGTTTTGTGATTTAATGTTTGCTTGACGAAGAAAACCAATAATAGTTATAAAATGTTGCGGTCTTATTGCATACATTAACTGATAATCATGAACTGTTACTATATCATCATAATACTCATTTTCCTTTTCAAGAAGACTTACCAGAACTGCATATTCGCAGTTTTTTTCTTGTCTATCTTTATCTAATTCTTTAAAGAAATCTTTATTTTTTTTCTTAGTTGCAGTTGTATCATCTTCATTTTTCATTTCAAACATAATTGATAAGATTTCATTTCCGTTTTCATCGTACTCTCTATAAATATAGTCTCATTTAGAACCAGACCCTGATACGGTATTATCTTTCCCAAATTCAGCATTTGGAAATGCAAATGATCTTATACGATTAAATTCGTTTTCACAATGAAGTTCCAAAGACTCTCCAAGCATTTTTGTACTCATTTTCGTTCTCATTTCCTTTAGAGACACAAGTGCAGTTTCACTAGATTTAAGCTGTTCTTTAAGTTTTTCTTCACTTAATTCTTTCTCGTGTTTTATATTATTAATTTCAGTATCTTTATTACTCAATGCTTCTCTATATTCTTTTTCTCTCTTTTGTTGTTCTTCAATAGCTTTTAATTTTAAATTTGATTCTGTTTTTTCAGCAATACTTTTCATTTCTGATTGTAATATAGCTATTTCTTTATCTTTTTCATATAAATCTTGTTTTGACTGCTCTGCAAGTTCTTGTTTTTTTAGTTTTAAGTTTAGTTCATTTTCTCTTTCTATTCTATCAGTTTCTTTTTTTAATTCTTCATTAAATTTATCTCGTTTTATAGAATTTACTACATTTACAATAGTTGTTTTATCTATATCTGTTTCATGAATAGATTTTAAATCAATTATATCTCATTTTGTTGCATCTTCTAATAAAACTAGAGTATTCTCATCTTGTATTGATACTTTTATTTTTTTCATAATTTTTTTGTTAATTATTAAATTTTATTTA